>NZ_JBXWRZ010000024.1:0-45135 GCF_059613165.1 Ruegeria sp. BHSB172 | reverse complement strand
CTCCTCCGGCACGATGGTATTGCCGAGCGATTTGGACATCTTGTTGCCCTTCTCGTCCAGCGTGAACCCGTGCGTGACCACGTTGCGGTAGGGCGCGCGACCGATCGTGCCACAGGCCTGCAACATCGAAGAGTGGAACCATCCGCGGTGCTGGTCGGTGCCCTCCATGTAGACATCGGCGATGCCCTCGGGCGCACCATCCTCGCGATCGCGCAGAACGAATGCGTGGGTCGAGCCCGAGTCGAACCACACGTCCAGAACGTCGAACACTTGGTCATAATCGTCAGGGTTGACGATGCCGTCCAGCACCTGCTGTTTGAACCCGTCGGTGTACCAGACATCGGCACCGTGTTCTTCGAACGCGGCCTTGATGCGGGCATTCACTTCCGCGTTGCGCAGCAGATAATCCGGGTCGGTGGGCAGAGCGCCTTTCTTGGTGAAACACGTGAGCGGCACGCCCCAGGCACGCTGGCGCGAGAGAACCCAGTCGGGGCGTGCCTCGATCATCGAATACAGGCGGTTGCGGCCCGACGGCGGCGTCCATTTCACCAGTTCGTCGATCGAGCGCAGGGCGCGTTCGCGGATGGTGTCGCCCATCTGGTTCATGCCGTCGTCCAGCTTGCGGTCGACGGACACGAACCATTGCGGTGTGTTGCGATAGATGATCGGCGCCTTGGACCGCCACGAATGCGGATAGCTGTGCTTGATCTTGCCACGCGCCAGCAGCCCGCCGACCTCGGCCAGCTTGTCGATCACGGCCTTGTTCGCGTCGCCCTCGCCGCCCTTGCGCGACAGGATGTACTTGCCGCCGAAAAACGGCATGTCAGCGCGGAAGCTGCCATCGTCCATCACGTTGTAGGTGATGACCTGCTCGAGCATGCCCAGATCGCGGTACAGCTCGAATTCCTCCATCCCGTGCGAGGGCGCGCAATGGACGAAGCCGGTGCCTTCTGTATCGGTCACGAAATCGGCCGCGCGGAAATCGCGGATGTCGTCCCATTCGCCGTTAGACCCTTCGGCCCCTGCCAGCGGGTGCTGCAGCTGAATCTTGGCCAGATCGTCCTGCGTGACGTCACACAGGCGTCGGTACATGGTGTCGTCCAGTCGCGCGCGCGCGAACACGTCGGCGGCCAAGTTGTCGGCCAGCAGGTACCGGTCACCGATCCGAGCCCAGCATTCCTCGGGGCGGCCGGTCACTTCGTACAGCCCGTACGAGATATCCTTGCCATAGACCACGGCCTTGTTCGACGGCATGGTCCAGGGCGTCGTGGTCCAGATCACAACATAGGCGTTGTCCAGCGTGGTGTCGCCGGTGTTCACCACCTTGAACTTCACCCAGATGGTGAAGCTTTCCTTGTCGTGATACTCGACCTCGGCCTCGGCCAGAGCGGTCTTCTCGATCGGCGACCACATCACCGGTTTCGAGCCTTGATACAGCGTACCGTTCATCAGGAACTTCATGAACTCGTCCGCGATCACCGCCTCGGCGTGATAGTCCATGGTGACGTAGGGATCGGCCCAGTTGCCGGTGATGCCCAGGCGCTTGAACTCTTCGCGCTGTATATCGATCCAGCCTTCGGCGAACTTGCGGCATTCCTGGCGGAAGTCGATGACCGGAACCTCGTCCTTGTTCTTGCCCTTCTTGCGGTACTGTTCCTCGATCTTCCATTCGATCGGCAGGCCGTGGCAGTCCCAGCCGGGCACATAGCGCGCGTCAAAGCCCATCATCTGATGCGACCGCACGATCATGTCCTTGATCGTCTTGTTGAGCGCGTGGCCGATATGCAGGTGCCCGTTGGCATATGGCGGGCCGTCATGCAGGATGAACGGCTTGCGCCCCGGCTTTTCGCGCAGTCGGTCATAGACGCCGATCTTCTCCCATCGGTCCAGCCATGCGGGCTCGCGCTTGGGCAGGCCGGCGCGCATGGGGAATTCGGTTCGGGGCAGGTTCAGCGTGTCTTTATAGTCGGGTGTCTGGGTCGTGTCGGCGCACATGGAGAGGCGTCCCTTGGATGATCTTGGCGTGTTTGGATCGAAGCGGTCGGTGCGATGAACTCAAGCACCTTTGCCCGGCGTCTCGGAAACTCAGAGCGCCGGGGAAATAATTCGAATGATAATGGCCAAAACGTCTTGCATGGCCGGGCTTATAGGCCGGTTGTGCCTATTGGTCCAGAGCTTCCGGCCCCTGCGGCGAATGGCGCAGCTTGGCCCAGCGGTTCAGCCAAGCCAAACCCGCCAGCGCCAGCCCCAAAGCCAGCAACGAAAACACCCGGATCAGGCCGCCCAAGCCTGAGATGTCGATCAGGAACACCTTGGCCACCGCCAGCCCGATCACCGCCAGCCCGGCCTTGCGCATCAGGTTCGAACCGCGGGCCAACGACTGATAGAACAGCGCCGCGCCGATCACCAGCAGCGCGAGCGTGTAGGTATAAAGCTCGGGCTGGGACACGCCGTTGCCTTCATACATTCCTGCCGCACCCTGCCAGAAATGCCGGATGGTCAGGCCCAGCCACAAGGCACCCAGCGCGATGGACACCCCCTGGCAGACCAGCCGCAACTGGGCCGGCATCGTGGGGATTCGCCACGCGAACAGACCGATGACAAGGGCCGGCAGCAAATAGGCAATGGCAAGCGTGTTCACGATCGGAGGTCCCAGAACAGGATCTGCGCCAAAACGCAAAACAGGGTTGGCCACTGTCGCAGCCAGCGCCAGCCACAACAGGCCATGCGCGGCGAAAAACACGCCCAATGCGACCCGCACCCAGTTCAATCGCCCGCCCAGCGCAAACCGCTGCACCTGCGCGAATGCCAACAGCAGCCAAATGGCCGACAGCAGGCCCAGCCCCCAATGGCTGTCGTCGGCACCGCCCTCGCCCAGCCCTTCCAACCAGCGCAGCAGCAGCAGCGACACCAGAACGCCGCCCGTCGCCCAAGCCGCGCTGTCTAACATGACCTTGGCGACAGGTCGGTCCAGCGGGCGCAGCATCCACCATGCGGCGACATAGCCTGCAACCGCAGTTCCATAGACCAGAGCCATTTCCGGAACCGGCGCATCGAGCGCCCAGCCCAGACCCGGGTTCAGGATCAGCCGGAACGTGACGGTGACGACTCCGGCCCAGATGAACCAGCTCATCGGCGGCAGGGCAAACCGCCGGTCCAGCGCCGCCGCCGCGATGATCGTGACCACGAATGCGATGGTCAGCGCCGCCGAGCTGAGCACGATCACGCAGCCGAAGGTCAGGCAGGACAGGGCCGACAGCGTGGCCAAAGCCGGACGCATCCGGGCCTTAACATCCACACGCGCAAAGCGCTCGGCCAGCACCACCATCAGCGCCGCAAGCGCGACCGCATGCAGGGCCCAGGGGTAGGCTCCGATAACGCTGGCCGGGCGCCAGCCAAGCTCAAGCGCGATGGCCAGCGCCGGGGCGTACAGCGCGGCGGCACCGGCCCAGACCAGCGGGTACCGCCCACCCCGGAACGACCGCCATGCCGCCAGAACAGAGATCACCGCGCCCAGCGCAACCAGCCACGTCGCGGCCAACGGAAAATCGACTTCGGGCGTTTCGGAGTAGGTCTGCCAGAACCCACGCGCCACCGCGCCGCCATCAAACCCGTGCGTGAACACGAAACCACCCAGCCCCAGGGCAGGCAGCGCGGTCATGTCCTGCAGGGCCGGTGCGTCCTTGGCCCAGATCAGCAGGGCGAACGTCAGGACTGCCAGCAGGATCACACCCAGCCAGAACTCACCGCTCGTATCCGCCCATTGCAACACCAGAATGGCCGAGCTTGCCAGCACCGCCCCAAAGGCCAGACGCGTCGGAAATTCGGGCCACGGACCACTGGCTTTTCTGACAAATATTTCGCTGAACATCGCGCCGTCATGATCGGGCCAGATCCGGCGCACGGGAATGGCAATGGCGATCACGGCAACGGCGGCCACGTAGATGAGGAAAGCCGGTTCTGTGATCGGCGAACCAGCCACAAGCAAAAGGCCCGCCAAATAGGCTCCTATCAGCGACAGCACCGACACCCAGGCCCAACGCTGCACCGTGTCGATCCCAAGCCCAAGCCCGGTGATCACGAAGAAATATCCATACAGCCAGGAAGGGTCGGCCGACTCTCCACCTACGACGAATGGCGCGGCAAAGGCGCCGATCAACCCGATCGCCGCCAGCAGTGGGCCGTGGAACCAGCCCAGAACCAGCCCGACAAGGGCGATGGCGATCATGCCCGCCAAAGCCGCCTCGGGGCCGATCAGGTCATAGAGCTGGCGCGCCGCCAGCACACCGCCGAACAGCGTGACCAGCCCCGCGCCTGCAAATACCGAAGGCAGGTAGGCGGTGGCCGACGACTCGTCATCGCCGTATCGGCGCCGCACGACTTCACCCGCCACGATCAGCAGCGCGCCGAAGCCCAAGGCCGCCACCACGCGCGCGGTGGGCGGCAGCAACCCGTTCTCGACCCCGTATTGCACCAGAAATATCCCCGCCAGCGCCAGCGACAGGGCGGATACGGCATAGAACCAGTTCTCGCGGAGCCACGCGCCTAGATCGTCGAAGCGCTCGGCGCGGAACACGACTGCGGCCGGAGGGGATGCGGTCTCGGCAACAGTTGCCGATTTTTCAGGCTCGGGCTGTTGATCCGGCGTGGGTGGGCTTTCCTGTTTCGGCGGGCCCCAAGGGGCCGGTCGGGGTTTTGGCTTCAACGCTTCTGCTGGCGCGGGCGGCGTCTGCGCGGGCCGCGCCATGTCGGGCTGCGGCTCGACACCCAACCTGATCTCCAACTGCTCGACCCGCCGCCGCAGTCGGGCATGGCCGACCAGCAAGACGACAATAGATACCGGCATCGCCAAAACGACCAAGCCAACAAGAACAAGCAGAGATTCCAAACCGCACCTCCGGGCAAATCTGCATTATAGGCTATCCTGTGCAGGCGCGGTAAGACAGTCGGGAAATCCCAAATGGTTTCAGCCTGTTGTGGTCTGACGCCAGTAATCTAAGGATGGAACAGAGACCCGACGAGATAGGCAATTGCCGCCGCTGCTCCACCAATCGCCAGCGTCTCAAGCCCCGAGCGCCACCAGGGTGCCAGCGACCACCGGCTTTTCATCGCGCCGATGGCAAAGAACACGCCCAGCGTCATCAGGACCGAGGCTGAAAACGCGCCCTCGACACCCAACAAGAACGGCACGAGCGGAACCATACCGGCCACGACAAAGGCCGCGAACGTGGCTGCGGCGGCCTTGAGCGGATGCGGATCGACGCTGCCCAACCCGTACTCGCCCTCGATCATCAGGTTGATCCACGTGTCACGATCGGCAGTGATCGCATCGGTTGCCTGTTCGAGCACCCGGCCCGACAGGCCCTTGCGGGACAGAATTTCCAGCACCTCGCCGCGCTCGCCGTCGGGGTAGAGGCGGATGTGGCGCTCTTCGATGGCGCGGATCCGTCGGATATTGTCCAGCTCGGCCTTGGTCCCCGAGTAATTCCCAGCAGCCATCGAGAATCCGTCGGCCAGCACGTTGGCCAAGCCCAAGGCCACGATGACGAAGGGCGACAGCCCGGCCCCGGCTACGCCCGCCACGATGGCCAGCGTGGTCACCGATCCGTCGATCCCGCCATAGACCACGTCGCGCAGGAACCCGCGCCCGGGTGGGGCGTCGATCCGGTCTGCGATTTCCTGTTGGCTGTGGCCGTGATCCGCCATGGCTGGTCTCCCTTCCGGAAGATTTTGCCCTGAGTAGCGGCCCGTTGGCTTTGCGGCAGATCAACCCTTGGAAAACAGCCCGCCCAGCGCGCGCGAGACCATGCCGCGGGTCGACGGCCTGTGCCGGCCCGAGAAGGGCAGCGGACGGCAGACCTCCATCGCGGCCACGCCGACGCGGGCGCTGAGGGCGCCGTTGACCAGCCCTTCGCCAAAGCGGCGCGACAGCTTGCTGAGGACTGACCCGCCCAGAACCGGTTCAAGCAGATCGTCTCCCACGGCAACCGCACCGGTGGCCACCAGGTGAACAAACACCGCACGGGTCAACCGCCAGCCCCCCAGAAACCCGGCCCGCCCGCCATATATCTCGGCAATCCGGCGGATCATCCGCAGCGAGGCAAGAAGCGCCGTCGCAACATCGGCCAGCGCCAGCGGAACCAGCGCCGTCACGGTCGCGACCTGGCGCGCGGCGGCCTCGACTTCGCGGCTGGCGGCGGCGTCCAGCGGGGCCAGCAATTCATCCTCGACCAGTCCCAGCAGGCTCGAGGCGTCGAACTGATCCTCGATCCGTTCGGCCAGGCGGTCGCGGCCCCAGCGCGTATCCTCGCGCCCGCGATAGAACGTGATCAGGCGCTGGGTCACGGCCCGGGCCTGCGCCAGATCAGCATCGGCCAGCGCGGCATCGGCGGCGCGGCGCATCCCGTCCACCCGCGACAGCCGGCCCAGCGCGGCCAGTTCGCGCAGGGCGATCAGCAGAGCCACTAGCACCAGCGCGCAGATCAGGCCGGTCACGATCCAGCCCAGCACCGGCACGCTGGCGATCAACGAGGTAGCAAAATTCCAGGCAGCGACAGAGACCGCCGCCCCCACGACCGCAACCGCCAGCCCCCAGAACCACCGCCCAAGAACCGACGGCTTGCGCGCGGCCAGCCGGGCCGCGGCCTGCATCGCCTGCCCTTGGGGCGGCGCGATGTCCGGCACCGGCGCGGCCTTTGTCACGTCGGCGGCCGGGGCATCCTCGTCAAGCTCGATCAGAACCGGACCCTTGGCCATGCATTACTCCTTCCGTCGCCAGACGAACCGAATGTCCGGCAGCTGTTCATCATTGTCGGCCCCGTCGCTGCGGGCCACTTCGACAAAGCCGTGCCGTTCGTAGAACCGGCGCGCGCCCGTATTGGCCTGAAAAGCAAACAGCACCAGTTCGCTGCGACCTGCCTTGGCGCTGTCTAGCAGTTGTGCGCCGATCCCCTGGTTTCGCGCGGCGGGGCTCAGGTACAGGCAATGAACCTCGGTCCCGTCCACGGCTAGAAAGCCTGCGACCTTGCCGCCCTGTTCGGCAACCGTGACCCATCCATTGTCGATCATCCGCCCGCAAAAGGCGATGGCTTCGGCCCCGGAATGCAGCTCGGGCATCCAGTCGTTTTCGTGTGCAAAGCCGTGCAGGATCTCTCCGATCGCCCCGGCATCGAGGCTGCGCGCGGGCCTGAGGGTAACGGTCACAGCCGGTCTCCGATCAGGAACTGCGCAGCGCGGTCCAGCCGGATATGCGGCGGGCCGTCGCCGGGGCGCAGCGACAGATGCGCCGGGGCAAAGGTCATGAACCCGTAATCCTCGCCCAACCAAGTGTCGGCCCCCTTGCGCGCGGGGCCCAGCAGATGGGCGGGGTCTTCGGGCAGCTCTCCGGGATAGAAGGCCGCCTGCTTGCCGGTGTCCAACGTACCGCGCACGCAGGGCAGTTCGACGCCGTTGTGGGTGCGGATTTCTTCGGTCGTCACGCGCAGCGCGGCGATGGACATGGCAGCGGTCTCGGCCCCGGCGAACCTGGCGCGGTCGCGCGCCTCGCGCGTCAGAGCCTCCATGATCGCGGTCAGGCGCGGGTGCTGCAGGTGGTGCAGGTGATCGGCCTTGGTGGCAGCGAACAGGATGCGTTCGACCCGCTTGCCCAGCAGCATCTGGCTGAGCCACGCATTGCGGCCGGGCCGGAAGGCAGACAGGATATCACCCATGGCGCGGCGCATGTCCTCGACCGCCTGCGGCCCCTTGTGGATCGCGCCCAGCGCATCCACCAACACCACCTGCCGGTCGATCCGGGCGAAATGATCCCGGAAAAAGGGCTTCACGACCTGCGATTTGTAGGCCTCGAACCGGCGCTCCATCTCGCGATGCAAGCTGCGGCGGCGCGAGGCGCCATCGACCGGCAAAGGCGCAAAGGTCAGCACCGGCGACCCGGCCAGATCACCCGGCAGCAGGAACCGGCCCGGCGTACAGTCATAGAAACCCGCATCCCGCGCGGCAGTCAGATAGTCGGCAAAGCCCCGCGCCAGGGCCTGCGCGGTGGGTTCATCATGGGGGTCGGCCGGGTCAACAGATTTGATCTGGGCCAGGAAATCGGCGGCGGCCGGACGCTGCGCGATCCGCTCCAACGTTTCGCGCGACCAGTCGTCATAGGATTTTTCGAGCAGGGCCAGATCCAGCAGCCACTCGCCGGGATAGTCGACGATGTCCAGATGCACGGTGCGCGGCCCCTGCAGGCCGGCCAGCAGCCCGGCGGGGCGGGCCTTGAACGACAGACGCAGCTCGGACACGGCGCGGGTGCTGTCGGGCCAGTGGGGCTGCGGCCCGGTCAGAGCCGACAGGTGCGATTCATAGTCGAACCGGGGCACGGTGTCGTCGGGCTGCGGCTGCAGGTAGGCGGCGTTGATGCGCCCCTCCTGCTGAGCGACCAGGCCGGGCATCCGCCCCCTGTCCAGCAGGTTGGCCACCAGCGACGTGATAAACACCGTCTTGCCCGACCGCGCCAGCCCGGTGACGCCCAGCCGCACGACCGGTTCGAAAAACGTCTCGGACACGCGGTCACCGACGGATTCGACGCCGCGCACAAGACTGTCTGCCAGTGATGAGATGACCAAACCGCCGCCCCGCATTTCTTGTTTGTCCCAAGATAGGTAGCCGCTGCCCCGGTTGCCAGCGCTTTTGCCGCCTGCCCTTGCCCGGGCGCGTCCGGCAAGGTACCACCAGCCCATGCCCAGATACGCGTTGAAAGTCGAATACCAAGGTGCGCCGTTTGCCGGATGGCAGCGGCAGAAAGAGCTGCCCTCGGTCCAGGGCGCCATCGAGGCGGCTTTGTCGAAACTGCAGCCCGGTGCGCACACGATCGCGGCCGCCGGGCGCACGGATGCGGGCGTTCACGCGCTGGGGCAAGTGGCCCATTGCGACCTGGAAAAGGATTGGGACCCGTTCCGCCTGTCCGAGGCGCTGAACTATCACCTCAAGCCCTTGCCGGTGGCGATTCTCAAGGCCGCGCGGGTGGCGGATGACTGGCATGCGCGGTTTTCGGCCATCGAGCGGCAATACCTGTTCCGCATCCTGATCCGCCGTGCACCCGCGACCCATGACAAGGGCCAGGTCTGGCAGATCGGGCATCCGCTGGATGTCGCCGCGATGCAGGCCGGGGCCGACATGCTGATCGGGCGGCACGACTTCACCACCTTCCGGTCCTCGATCTGCCAGGCGGCCAGCCCGGTCAAGACGCTGGACGAGCTGCGCGTCGAACAGGTTCAGGGCTTTTCCGGCCCCGAAGTGCATTTCCATGTCCGTGCCCGGTCCTTCCTGCACAACCAGGTACGCAGTTTCGTCGGCACGCTTGAACGGGTCGGCGCGGGCGCCTGGACCCCGCAGGACGTGCGCGATGCGCTCGAGGCCGCCGACCGCGCGGCCTGCGGGCCGGTCTGCCCGCCGCAAGGTTTGTACTTGGCGCGGGTGGGCTACCCCGATCCTATTTTCGACTGACGTCAGAGCGCGCGCAGCAGCAATCCGCCCGCGATCACCGCGATCAGCAGCCCGGCCACCAGTTCGATCGTGGGCGCCAACACGGCCGCAAACCGCGTGGCCGAGGCCGAGGCCAGCAACCCGCCCCGCAACCCGAACGACGTCCAACCAACCAGGGTGGTAACGGTCGCGGTGCCCAGCGCCATGGCAAAGGCCCCGGCGATACCGACCATCGCGATGCCCATCTGCCAGGTCAGGATCAGCACGAACAAAGCTCCGGTACAGGGTCGCGCGGCGATGCCTGCGATCAGAATCAGCGCCTCGCGCAGGCTGCCGACCTGGGCCACCTCTTCGGCGGTCGGGCCGTGACGATGCCCGCAATCGGAACAGACCTCGCCGTCGTGGTGGTGATGCCCGTGATCATGATGATGGTGATGGTCGTGCGGAGCACTGTCCGCACGGCCGCGCCGGGCGAAACTGCGCAGCGACCGCAGAACAAGCCACAGCCCGATGGCCGCGATTGCGCCATAGCTGACCGGGGCCATGATCTGCTCGGTGGTGCCGACCAGGCTTTCCCGCGACATCTGGAACACCAGAACGCCTGCATAAACCAGAACGATCGCCGTCACGGCCTGCCCCAGCGAGGACAGAACGCTGATCGCCGACAGGCGCAGAAAGGCGACATTGCGGCCCAGCCCGTACCCTCCGATCAGCACCTTGCCATGACCCGGCCCCACCGCATGGAAGAACCCATAGGCAAAACACAAGGCCAGCAGCGTGGCCACGGCCTCGGGCTGTTCGGCCCGCGCGGCCCGCAGGGCACGGGCGATCTGGTTCTGAAATTCCCGCTGCTCGCCCGCGGCCCAAGACGCGAGGCTGTCAAAACCTCCGCTGCCCCAGAACCACAGCAGCAGCGCAATCGCCAGGCTGACCGGCAGGATCAGGTAGCGGGACATGAAACGCGGATCTCGGTGGCAAAGCGTTCACCGACCAGAGGGATGTCGTTCTCCTCGAGGTCATAGTCGGCGTCCAGGGTCAGCAGAAAGGCCTGCATCTGGGCCAGTTCGCCGTCGATATCCGGCTCAAACCTGTCGATCCGGCAGGTTTCAGGCCCGGAAACGGTGACCGGGCGCGTCACCTCGTAGGCGGTATAGAATGTCTCGTCATAGGGTTTGGCCGACAGAGCCTGCGCGGGTACTGGCTCGCCCTCGACCTTGCGCAGATGGGTGGTCACGATTCGACCATCCTCAGTCGTCGCGCGCGGCTCTAGCGGACCAGACAAGGCAACCGGCTTATCGGCTGCCAGGATGACCAGATCGCCGTTGTATCCTTCGACCCATTGCGCGTCGAAGCCAGCAAGGCGCTGTTCTTCCGCCTCGGATAAAACGCCGTCGCCGTCCTGATCCAACCTCATATCCTCGAGCACCAGCAGCGAGTAGAATTCGTCATAAGCCCAAGTGACGCGGACATGGGTCAGGTTGCCCGACTCATCCACGATGAATTCCAACCCGGTGTCGATGAAGACATGCGGGTGCGCCACTGCAGAAAACGGCAGGCAACAGGCGATCACGGCGGGTATCCAGCGCATGAATGCGAAGATAGGGTGCCCGACCGACGCTGGCAACACAGTTCGGCGGTGAGCACGGATTTTGCCGCTCATTTCGGCGGAAACAGGACCAGCGTCTGCAGCGCCGTGCCAATCGGGCCTTGAGTATCGTACAGAACCGACTGCGACATCCCGATGCCGCTGGGCTGCCAGAGTGACACGGAATCCGAGGCGAGCCAGTCAGACACCGGCTCGCGGTGGATCTGCACCGTCAGGTCGGTGTTCATGAACCCCATTTCCGAGGTCGGCGCATTCCAAGAAATGCCATTGCCGCAATCGGCCAGCGGGCACAGCGACTGGATCGGCGAGGGGGTTTCGCCCTGCAACAGAGGCGGGGTGCGCATCCAGATGGTTTTTGGCCCCGCCCCTTGGTTGCCGCCCTTGGGATAAGCCACCTCGGAATGATGGGCAAAGCCGGGCAGGTCATGCCGCATTTCGCCGATGGGAAACGGGCCGTCTTCGATCTGCGACAGGTCGGGGCCTTGGATCGCCACATTCGGCACCGGCCCCAAATCCCGGCGCGCCAGATGCATCGTGGTGGCGGTGGCGCACAGCGTGTCGTCCAAGTCATGCACGGTGACGCGCGTGGTGGCCAGCGTCTTGGTGTGGCGGACGGTCTCGGCGGCAACGCGCAGACCGGACAAAGGCAGCGGGCGCAGCAGATCGACCGTCAGGCGGGTCAGCATCTTGTCGGGACCGACCTCGATCTCGGCCGCGCGCACGATCAGGCCCGCAACCGGGCCGGCATGACAGTGATCGGCCGACCACGGCCCGCGCGCCGGGTCATTGCCGACAATGGCCCCGTCGGGCGCGACCCGAAAATATGCGGTCTCACCCACCACTGGCTGCATCGCCGCGTCCTGCATGTCAGATCTTTTCCTGGGTATGCTTTTTCAGTTCGGCCCGCGCCACCTGACGGCGATGCACCGCATCCGGGCCATCGGCTAGCCGCAGCGTGCGCACATGTGTCCAGGCAGTGGCCAGCGGCGTATCCTGGCTGACGCCTTGCCCGCCAAACATCTGCACCGCCTCGTCGATCACCTTCAGCGCAACACGCGGCGCGACGACCTTGATCTGGCTGATCCACGGGGCAGCCGCGCGCGCATCGCCCTGATCCATGTACCACGCGGCCTTCAGACACAGCAGGCGGGCCATCTCGATCTCCATCCGGCACTCGGCGATGATGTCGAAATTGGCACCCAACTGCGCCAGCTTCTTGCCGAAGGCTTCGCGCTGCAGGGCGCGTTTGCACATCTGCTCCAGCGCCATCTCGGCCTGGCCGATCGCGCGCATGCAGTGATGGATGCGACCGGGCCCGAGGCGCCCCTGTGCGATTTCGAACCCGCGGCCCTCGCCCAGCAGGATGTTCTCGGCCGGCACTCTGACATCGGTGAACCGGATATGCATGTGCCCGTGCGGCGCGTCGTCATGGCCGTACACTTCCATCGGGCGCAGGATCTCGATCCCCGGCGTGTCGGCGGGCACCACGATCATGGACTGGCGCTGGTGCTTGGGCAGGTCGTCGCCGCCGGTCTTGACCATCACGATGTAGACCTTGCAGCGCGGATCGCCCGCGCCGGACGACCACCATTTCTCGCCATTCAGAACATAGTCATCCCCGTCCCGCACGCAGGACATCGAGATATTCGTGGCATCCGACGAGGCTACATCCGGTTCGGTCATCAGATAGGCCGAGCGGATCTCGCCCGCGAGCAGCGGCTTGAGCCACTGCTCTTTCATCTTCTCGGTGCCATAGCGCTCGAACACCTCCATGTTGCCGGTGTCGGGGGCGGAACAGTTAAACACCTCGGCGCCCAGCGGGGTCTTACCCATCTCTTCGGCGAAATAGGCGTACTCGACCGTAGTCAGGCCAAATCCCTTGTCGCTGTCGGTCAGCCAGAAATTCCACAGACCCGCCGCCTTTGCCTTGGCCTTCAACCCCTCCAGGATCTCGGCCTGGCGGTCGGTGTACTGCCAGCGGTCGCCCTTGTTGATCTCGGCCTGGTATTCCTCTTCCAACGGCATGATCTCGTTGCGGATCATGTCGCGGACCCGCTCCAGCAGCGCCCGGTTCTCTTCGCGCAAGACGAATGACATGTTCATGGATGGTCCCTCCCAAATGGCCCGGCGCAGGGCCGAATTTCTGACGCGAGGATGGCGCAGGGGCACTGACCCTGTCCAGCCGGGTGACGGGACGTCACGCGCAATCATTTTTTCAAAGGACTTCGGGACGTTTGGCCCGGATCGAGCGTTTCCCAGGCAATCAGGGTGTCATGATCCAGTTTCCGCCAGCGTCCCTGCAACGCCGCGTCCGGATTTCGCGGGTTTGATCACCGCCTTCGGCTTGGATGAAATGCTGCAGATGTACACAGTTTCCCCGCACATCGCGTACCCGGATCGTCCCTTTCGAGCCGGTCTGTTCATTTTCCCAGCTGCGTTCCTGCCCGACGCTAGGCGTCCCGCCCGACAGCAGTGCCGTCGAGGCCGCGTCCAGAATCTGAAAATCAGCCGGGCTCAGGCCCATTTCGGCAATGATCCGCGACAGAGGTTTGGCCTGCGCCGTGCCGATCAACCCGACCAGAACCGATGTGCAGAAGAGGAAGAAAAACCGGGGCATGCCTTGAAACTCGCTTTCGTCGAAATGGGTCCGGGGCCAAGCCTATACCGCGGGTGCGGTGCGGCCAAGCCCCGGGCGGGGTGCACCTTCAAATAATCCCGAACAAACCTATTGCATCCGTGACGCTATCGGCCCCCGCACGATCGGCACATAGTGGCCGAGACACCTACCCGAGGTTTTACGATGGCTCATCCCACCTATTACGCGCCCTATGGCGGCCACCCCGGTCAGGATCAGTTGCTGACCGATCGCGCCATGTTCACCGAGGCCTATGCCGTGATCCCGCGCGGTACGATGCGCGACATCGTCACCAGCTTTCTGCCGTTCTGGGAGAAGACCCGGCTGTGGGTCCTGTCCCGTCCGCTCAGCGGCTTCGCCGAGACCTTTTCGCAATACATCATGGAGGTTCAGCCCGGCGGTGGCAGCGACCGACCAGAGACCGACCCGGCGGCGCAAGGCGTCCTCTTCGTGGTCGAAGGGACCGTGGTCCTGACCCTCGCCGGGCAGAAGCACGTGCTGGACCCCGGCGGATACGCCTATGTGCCGCCCGGATCCGACTGGGCGCTGCACAACCGGTCCGACGCGGTGGCGCGGTTCCACTGGGTGCGCAAAGCCTATCAGGCGGTGCCCGGCCTGCCCGCCCCCGACCCGATCATCACCAACGAGCGCGACGTGGCCCCCACCCCGATGCCCGGCACCGAGGGTCGCTGGGCCACCACCCGCTTTGCCGACCCGGCCGACCTGCGTCATGACATGCATGTCAACATCGTCACCTTCGAACCCGGCACCGTCATTCCCTTTGCCGAGACCCATGTGATGGAACACGGGCTGTATGTGCTGGAAGGCAAGGCGGTCTATCGGCTGAACCAGGATTGGGTCGAGGTCGAGGCCGGCGACTACATGTGGCTGCGCGCGTTCTGCCCGCAGGCCTGCTATGCCGGCGGGCCGGGGCGGTTCAGGTACCTGCTGTACAAGGACGTCAACCGCCACATGCCCCTGTCCGTGGCCGGGCGATAGCGAGAAATTCCCGCCCGAAACCGGCTTTCCCGGGCCGAGACTTCCCTCGGGGGCCGAAATTTGCTCTGATCGGGGCAGATTTCATGTGTTCATTCCCGGAGATTGCCCAATGAAACTGCGTAGATCCATTTTGACTCTGGCCACGATCGCGCCTCTCAGCGTCGCTGCCCCGGCCCTTGCAAACGAAGAAACCCGAACCGTATCGGTGATGAGCCGCACCTGGGCCGTCACCCAGGTGGCCGACGAACCGGTCGTGTACCGCGCCACCCGCGACAACAACAACCTTAACCCGTTCGGTCCGCCCCCGCGCCTGCGCACGCTTCAGGCCATCGCGGCCATCCAGCAAGCGACCGGGTGCAAGGTGATCCGGTCCAGCATGTACCAGAACATCTCGGGTCAGTTCTTCTCGCAAGTCAGCTGCCGCTGACATCCCTCCGAACGGGCATTGAGGTCGCCCCGGCGCCCTGCCATAGCTTGCGCATGAAGATTGCGATCAACGGATTCGGCCGCATCGGCCGCACGATCCTGCGGCAGGTCATGGCGCTGCCCGCCGGGTCGGATGTTCAGGTGGTGCTGATCAACGACATCGCGCCGCTGGAAACCTGTGCCTATCTGTTCCAATACGACAGTACCTTCGGCCCCTATGCCGGGACGGTCGCGGCCCGGAACGCCGCGCTGGTGGTGGATGGCGTAGAAATCCCCGTCACCAACAGCGAAGATGTGGCGCGGGTCGATCTGTCGGGGGTGGATGTGCTGCTGGACTGCACCGGCATCGCCCGCAGCTCGGACGTGGCCGCACGGGGGCTGCAGGCCGGGGCGTCAAAGGTTCTGATCTCGGGGCCGTCACCGGCCGCCGACACCACCATCGTTCTGGGCGCCAACGAAGACGTCTTGGGCGATGCTCGGATCGTGTCGAACGCGTCCTGTACCACGAATGCGCTGGCGCCGCTCGTCAAGGTGCTGGACGGCATCGGGGGCATCGCATCAGGGCACATGACCACGATCCATTGCTACACCAACAGCCAGCCGATGGTGGACGCACCGCGGGGCGATCTGGCGCGGTCGCGCGCGGGGGCGCTGTCGATGGTGCCCACGACCTCGAGCGCGACGCACCTGATCGACGTGGTGCTGCCGCATCTAGCCGGGCGCATCTCGGGCGCGGCGGTGCGGGTGTCGACGGCCAGCGTCTCGGCCGTGGACCTGGTGGCGACGCTGGAAACTCCGATGGACATCGACACCTTCACAGAACGGTTGCGACATGCGGTTGCCGAGTCGGCCGTTCTTGGCTGGACCGACATGCCCCTGGTGTCGTCCGACCTGCGGGCGCGGCCCGAGTCGCTGGTGATCGCTGGCCCCGAGATCCGCATGGTCGGCGACCGCCAAGTGCGGGTTTTTGGCTGGTACGACAATGAATGGGGGTTCTCGGCCCGGATGCTGGATGTGGCCCGGCTGATGGCGGGCTGACCCGGTCAGGGCAACCGCACCTCGTAAGGGGTGTCGAACCAATGCTCCTGAAGGTTGGTGCCGTCGCCGATGCGGTCGACCACGGCGAACAGGCCGGGCGCGTGCAGCGGCGTCAGCACGCCGTGCCATGTGCCGCGATGATAGTTCACGGCCTGCCCCGGCTGCGTCACGAAGGCCAGCGGCCTGCCCGGAACGCCATCTTCGTCCGGCGCGACGATCACCAGGAACGGCTGGTGGGTCATCGGAATGAAGGCCTGGCTGCCCTGAGGGTGACGTTCGACCATGTCCAGTTGATAGGGCAATGCCCGCGGGTTGGCGTCGAACAGGCTGATCCCCGCGCGCCCGTCCGCAAAATCCAGCACCGCTCGGTCATGGTATCGCCCGCACTGACCCTGGTTGATGATCTTGTCCGGCGCGCCCGAAACCTCGAGCACGTCGCCGAATGGCGCAAAGGCCTGGGCCGTCAGCGGCGCGATATGGATAACCAGGGTCATGAGGGCAGCAGGTCGCGCAGGCGAAACTCGGCGATGCGCTCGACCTGACGGCAGGCTTCGGCGAGCTCGGTCTCGCGGTCATTCTCGATGCGTCGCTGAAACGCCTGCAGGATCGAGGCCTTGTCGTGGTCGCGCACCGCGATGATGAAGGGAAAGCCGAATTTCCGGGTGTAACGCGTGTTCAGATTGGTAAAGGCGTCGCGCTCGGCGTCGGTCAGGGCGTCCAACCCGGCCGAGGCCTGTTCGGCGGTGCTTTCAGCCGTCAGGCGTTTGGCCTGTGCCAGCTTGCCCGCCAGATCCGGATGCGCGGTCAGAACGCCCAAGCGCTCCTCGGGCGAGGCCGAACGGAACACCCGCGCCAGCGCGTTGTGCAGCCCGCCCGCCGTATCGTGCGCCGGCCCCAGTTCCAGCGCCCAGGCGCGCTCGGCGATCCAGGCCGAATGTTCGAAGATGCCGCCATAGGCCGCCACGAAGGAGTCGCGGTCCATCTGCGAGGGGCGCGGGCGGCCCTGCGGCGGATGATGCGCGGCCCAGTGTTCGGCAATCTGTAACCGGGTCGCGAACCACACATCGGAAAAGCCGCGCGCATAGTCCAGAAACCGCTTCAGCGCCATCACCCGGCCCGGTCGGCCGATCAGGCGGCAATGCAGACCGATCGACAACATCTTGGGCGCGCCGGCCTGCCCCTCGGCATAGAGCGCATCGAAACTGTCGCGCAGATACGCAAAGAACTGATCGCCCGAGTTGAACCCCTGCGGCGTGGCAAAGCGCATGTCGTTGCAGTCCAGCGTATAGGGCACGATCAGCTGGTCGCGCCCGCCGGTGTGCACCCAATAAGGCAGATCGTCGGCATAGCTGTCGGCCACATAGGCAAACCCGCCTTCCTCGGCGACAAGCCGCACGGTGTTGTCCGAACACCGCCCCGTGTACCAGCCGCGCGGGCGGTCTCCGACCACCTCGGTGTGCAGGCGGATCGCCTCGGCGATCTGGGCGCGCTCCTCGTCTTCGGGCATGTCCTTGTGTTCGATCCATCTCAGCCCGTGGCTGGCGATCTCCCACCCGGCGGACTTCATCGCCGCCACCTGATCGGGCGAGCGCGCCAGCGCGGTGGCCACGCCATAGACGGTCACCGGCAGGTCGGCCATCAGGCGATGCAGCCGCCAGAACCCGGCGCGGGCGCCGTATTCATAGATGGATTCCATGTTCCAATGCCGCTGGCCGGGCCAAGGCGCGGCGCCCACGATTTCGGACAGAAACGCCTCGGACGCCGCGTCGCCATGCAGCACGCAGTTTTCGCCGCCCTCTTCATAGTTCAGCACGATCTGCACTGCCAGTTTGGCGCCGCCGGGCCAGTTCGCATCGGGCGTGGTGGCGCCATATCCGATCATGTCGCGCGGGTATCTGGGGGGCTGCATGTTGGGTTCCGCCTTTTGTTGCGACCATTCACTGGCTTTTTATTGCATGAAACCGCAAGGGATTATCAAATCAATCCGAACGCTGTTTCGGTTATTTGGCCGTTTCCTCGGGCATGGGTTTCGCCTCAGAATGCGGTCTATCCGTTTGCCAAATCCGCTGACGACCGGCAAGACTGCACCACGCAACAGGCAGGAGAGACCCGTGACAGGATACCTGACGACCCACGTTCTGGACACGGCCCGCGGCTGTCCGGCCCAAGGGCTGAAAATCGCGTTGTACCGCGTGTCGGGCAATTCGCACCGCAAGCTGGTCGAGATGCAGACCAACGCCGATGGGCGCACCGACAGCCCGATCCTGCCACAGGACAAGTTCCAAACCGGAACCTACGAGTTGATCTTTTTTGCCGGCGACTATCTGCGCGCCACCGGCCAGGCGGGAGCGGACCCGCTGTTCCTGGATCAGGTGCCGATCCGGTTCGGCATGTCCGATCCGCAGGCGCATTACCATGTGCCGCTGCTGCTGTCGCCCTACGGCTATTCCACCTATCGCGGCAGCTGAGAGCCTAGGCCTCGGCCCGGCGGACGACCGCGCCGATCCGGGCGATCACGAAATCCATGAACAGGCGCGCCTTTGGGTCCTGATGGCGGCGATGCGTGTACAGGCACGCCATCTGCACCGGAACGGGCGGCGTGTCCTGCGCCACCGGTACAAGACGGCCGGCCTTCAGATGCTCGGCCACTTCGAAGACCGGCTTCATCGCGATCCCCTGCCCCGCCAGTGCCCAATCGGTCAGCACGTCGCCATCATCGCACTCAAACCGGCCGGACACGGCAAAGCGTTTGGGGCCGTCGGGCGTCTGCAACAGCCATTGAAACTCGGTCGCGCCGGGATAGCGCAGGTTCAGGCATTCGTGCCGGTCCGCGATCAGATCAGCCCCCGATCGCGGCATGCCCCGGCGCGCGACATAATCCGGGGCCGCGCACAGAATGCGCTGACAATCGGCGATCTTGCGGATGCGCAGGGTGCTGTCCTCGGGCAGGCCGATGAAGAACGCAAGATCCAGCCCCTCGGTCGTCAGGTCCACCGAGCGGTCGGTCAGGCGCAGCCGCACGTCGATCTCGGGGTATTTGTCCAGAAATTCCGGCACTTGCGGCGCAATCAACCGCCGCCCCACCCCAAGCGGCGCCGCCACGAACAAGGTGCCGCGCGGGGCCTCGGTCAGGTGCATAACCTGCGCCTCGGCCTGATCGACCGCGTCCAGCACCGCCACCGCACCGGGATAGAAAGCCCGGCCCTGCTCGGTCGGCGACAGGTTGCGCGTGGTGCGCTGGAACAGACGCACGCCCAGATGATCCTCGAGCTGGGAAATCCGCGCCGATGTCACCGCCGGTGAAATCCGCAGATCGCGGCCCGCCGCCGACATGCTGCCCAGATCATAGACCCGGACAAAGGTGCGAATGTTGTCGAGATAGGACATCTTATCGTTTTTTTTGATACAGTTTGACAATATGCGGGAATACCGAAGAAACCACCACTTGCCTAGTGTGCGGGCAAACAATCGGAGAGCCATGGATGTTTGAGTTTGCCGTGTTCTGGGACTGGTTGGCCTTTGGCGTGCGCTGGCTGCATGTGGTCACCGCGATCGCGTGGATCGGGTCGTCATTCTATTTCATCGCGCTGGACCTCGGCCTGAACCGCGACATTCCCGGCCCGGCGGATGGCGAGGAATGGCAGGTGCATGGCGGCGGGTTTTATCACATCCAGAAATACTTGGTGGCGCCCGAACGGATGCCCGCTCACCTGACCTGGTTCAAATGGGAAAGCTATTCCACATGGCTCAGCGGCGCGGCGCTGCTGATGATCGTCTATTGGGTGGGTGGAGAGCTGTACCTGATCGACGCGCAAAAGGCCGATCTGGCGCTGTGGCAGGGCATCCTGATCTCGGCGGCGTCGCTGACCGTGGGCTGGCTGATCTATGATTTCCTGTGCAAATCTGATCTGGGCGAGCGTCCGACCCTGCTGATGCTGCTGCTGTTCGTTCTGCTGGTGGCAATGGGCTGGGGATACAACCAGATCTTCACCGGCCGCGCGATGATGCTGCATCTGGGCGCCTTCACCGCCACGATCATGACGGCCAACGTATTCTTCATCATCATGCCCAACCAACGGATCGTGGTGGACGACCTGAAAAATGGCCGCACCCCCGACCCGAAATACGGCAAGATCGCCAAGCTGCGCTCGACCCACAACAACTATCTAACTTTGCCGGTGGTCTTCCTGATGCTGTCGAACCACTATCCGCTGGCCTTTGCGACCAAGTACAACTGGATCATCGCGGCGCTGGTCTTTCTGATGGGCGTCACCATCCGCCACTATTTCAACACGCGCCACGCCCGGGCCGGCAACCCGACCTGGACCTGGCTTGTGACGGCCCTGCTGTTCATCGCCATCATGTGGCTGTCCACCGCCCCGATGCACGACCCGCTGGAAGAGGCCGAGGCGCAGCCGCTGACGCCCTATGAACAGAGGTTCGCCGAGGCCCCCGGCTTTGAGGCCGCCCATGACGTCGTTCTGGGCCGATGTTCGATGTGCCACGCGCGCGAGCCGGTCTGGGACGGCATCCTGTGGGCGCCCAAGGGCGTTCTGCTGGAAACCGAGGCCGACATCGCGCGCAACGCCAAGCAGATCTATCTGCAGGCGGGGATCAGCCACGCGATGCCGCCCGCGAACGTGACCTACATGGAGCCCGAGGACCGCTCGGCCATCGTCCGTTGGTTCCGCAACGCCGGGTCATGACAGCCGGCTGAAAATCCAGCTTGTCCACCCAATATTTCTGTCCCTTTCCCGCGCGCGATGTTCTAACATGCCGATCAAGGACGTTGCGGAGGCCGCATTTCGGCTGAAAAACCGCAATGCAGAACGGGTGGAGCCAATTGATGCGGGCAGGCAGGCGGAAGTGCAGTCTGAGGGGCTGGTTCATTGGCGCGGTGCTGGCCGTGGCCCCGCACAGCCTGCTTGCACTGGAAACCTCCCTGTCGGCGCCGGGCCTGCCGCCGGACGTTGTCAAGAAGATCGAAAACACGTCCTCGGTCATCACGGCCGAATCCCGGGGCCTGGACACACCTTTGGAGGTCTTTTCGGCCGCCCTGTCCGATTATCGAACCATCGTGCAGATCCTGTATGACGCGGGGTATTTCGGGCCTTCGGTCAGCATCAAGCTGGACGGGCGCGAAGCCGCTGACCTCAGCTCGGTGAACGTTCCGGCGCGGATCAACCGTGCGGTGATCTCGATCAATCCCGGGCCCGCGTTTTCTTTCGGAACCGCCGTCATCCGCCCCGTGGCCCCCGAAACCGACCTGCCCGAAGGCTTCGCCACCGGAAAGCGCGCCACTACCGGCGCGATCCATGATGCGGCGTCGGCCGGGGTGCAGGGCTGGAAAAACGCGGGCCACCCCAAGGCCGCCCTGTCCGATCAAGAGATCATCGCCCGCCACGCCCAAGCCCGGCTGGATGCTCGGATCAGGCTGGACCCGGGCCCACGCCTGCGGTTCGGCAAGATGCATATCGCAGGCGACACCGATGTCAGACACAGGTCAATCGAGAAAATCGCTGGTTTCCCTTCGGGCGAGGTCTATTCGCCGGACAAGCTGCAGAGAGTCGGCACCCGGTTGCGTCGCACCGGAACATTCAGCAGCGTTTCGATCGTCGAGCGTGAAACACCCAACCCCGACGGCACGCTGGATTTTGACGCCACCTTCGAGGACCTGCCCAAGCGCCGCCTGACCTTCGGGCTCGAACTCGCCTCGCGCGATGGGCTGGATCTGGCGGCCACCTGGACCCACCGAAACGTTTTCCGACGCGCCCAGCGTCTGCGGCTCGAAGCCGCGATCCGCAACATCGGCGGGTCCGAAGACGTCGATTACCGCCTGGGCCTGCGCCTGGACCAGCCCGACAGGCTGGGCCCCGACGACAGCACATTCTGGAGCGCGTTGCTGGAACGGCGCGACACCGACAATTACACCGTCTCGGCAGCGTCGCTGGTCTTCGGCGCACGTCGGACATTTTCAGACCGTCTCTATGCCGAAGCCGCCACGGGTTTCTACTACTCCGAAGCGGATGACGCCTATGGTACAGGCCGCAAATTCCGGTATTTCATCCTGCCGACCCGATCCGAATGGGATCTGCGCGACAGCAAGGTCAGCGCCACGCGCGGTTATTACCTTGACGCCCAGGTTATGCCGTTTGTCGGGCTGTCTGGAACCGATACGGGGATTCGGCTGTTTGTCGACGGGCGTGGTTATGCCAGCTTGGGCACCGGCGGACGGCTGGTGCTTGCCGGGCGCATTCAGCTGGGTTCGGTGATCGGCCCGCCGGCCGACGGGGTCACGCCCGACTTCCTGTTCTTCTCGGGCGGCGCGGGCACCGTGCGCGGCCAACCGTATGAAAGCCTGGGCGTGCCCGTCGGAACCGGAATCGCCGGTGGCAAATCCTTCCTGGGCCTGTCCGGCGAAGT
Source organism: Ruegeria sp. BHSB172 (assembly GCF_059613165.1). NCBI lineage: Bacteria > Pseudomonadati > Pseudomonadota > Alphaproteobacteria > Rhodobacterales > Roseobacteraceae > Ruegeria > Ruegeria sp. BHSB172. The sequence continues at coordinate 22,537 of NZ_JBXWRZ010000024.1, read as the reverse complement.
CCGCGGAAAGGTGACCGAGAAACTGTCGCTGGTCGGGTTCTACGACTACGGTGCCGTGGACATCTCGTCCTTCGTTGGCAGCGGCGCCGAAACCCATTCGGGCGCCGGCTTGGGGGTCCGGTATGATCTGGGTGGGTTTGGGCCCCTGCGGCTGGATCTGGCCGTTCCCGTCCAGGGAGACACCGGCGACGGGCTGCAATTCTACATCGGGATCGGGCAGGCATTTTGACACGTCATCTTTCATATCCGCTTGCGATCGCCGCCCTGTCGCTGACTTTGTCGGGTCCCGTTGCAGCACAGGACTCGGACGGCGGTGGCATGCTGTCCGATTTCCTTCAGAACACCCTGTCCGGCGACAATCGCAACGTGCGCGTCGTGGGGCTGCAAGGCGCGCTGAGCGCCCGCGCCACGATCGAGGAGATCACCGTCGCCGATGACGACGGCGTCTGGCTGACCATCCGCAACGCCGAGCTGGACTGGAACCGCCTGGCCCTGATCCGCGGACGGTTTTCCGTGAACGCCCTTGCGGCGGAGGAAATCGAAATCGCCCGCGCGCCCGGCAAGACGACGTCGGATGAACCGACCGCCACAGCCGAGGCCCAGCCCTTTCAACTGCCGGAACTGCCTGTTGCCATCGAAATCGGAGAACTCCGGGTGGACAGCCTATCGCTGGGTCAACCGCTGATCGGCGTCGCGGCCACGTTGTCGGTAGACGGCAACCTGACGCTGGCCGACGGCACCCTTGACACCAAGCTGGGTATTGACCGACTGGACCGCCAAGGCGACCGGATCGCCCTGACCGCCGGGTTCCAGAACGAAAGCCGTCAGATCGACCTTGATCTGACCGTGTCCGAGGCGCCCGGCGGCCTGATTTCCCAAGCCCTGAAAATCCCCGACAGCCCGGCCATCGGGTTGACGGCCAAAGGGTCTGGGCCGGTCACGGATTTCACCGCCGATATCGGTCTGGGCAGCGACGGGATGGACCATGTCAGCGGCCAGATACGTCTGCGGGGACTCGAACAAACGCAAACCTCCGCACAGGACGGCATTGTCTTTACAGCGGATCTGGGCGGCGACCTCAGGCCGTTTCTTGCCCCCGAAATCGACCCGTTCTTCGGCGCGCGCACACGCCTGTTCATCGACGGACGGACATTGCCGGGCGGTGGGATGGAGGTCTCCAAGGCCGAAATCACCTCGCAGGCGCTACGCTTCGAGGCGCAGGTGAACCTTGCCGCAGGCAACGCCTTGCAGATGGCAGCCATTCAGGGCCGGATCACTCCGCCTGCCGGCGATGAGGTGGTTCTGCCCTTCGGCGGCGGGGATACCTCGGTGGGCGCAGCCCAGTTCTCGGCCCTGTTCGACCAGAAGAACGGCAACTACTGGGATCTCAGCCTGACCGCCAACGCAATCGATACGCCGCAGTTGCGCGTCGCTCGGGCGCGGCTGACGGCACAGGGCACTCTGACGCAAACCGCCGGCCTGGACCTCAGCGGCGATCTTCAGGCCTATTTGGGCGGTGTCGATCCAAACGATCCCGCCTTGAAGGCGGCGGTTGGCGACCAGATCACCCTGGATGGCCGGTTCGACTATGGCGCAGACCAGACGCTTGGGTTGTCGGGGTTCGAACTGGTCGGAACCGACTATGCCATGCGGGCCAACGCACAGATTAGCGGGTTGGCAAGCGGGTTGAAGGTCGACGGGACCGCCACCGCCGATGTGACGGACCTGTCCCGGTTCTCGGGCCTGGCGAAACTGGACTTGGGCGGACGGGCCAGCCTGCGTGTCGAAGGCGCGGGCTCGCCGCTGGAGGGGAGTTTCGACGGCAAGCTGACCGTTGAAGGGCACGACCTGTCCACCGGTCGCGACGACATCGACCCGGTGATCGCCGGAGAGACCGACATCGCGCTGGACGCGCGGCGCGATGCGGGCGGCATAACGATCCGCGCGCTCACCATCAACGGCGAGACCTTGACCGCGCAGGCCAGCGGAGACGTGACGACCCCCGGCGGCAATCTGACGCTCGACGGACAGGCCGAGGTGAGGGCTACCGATCTGTCGATATTTTCAGGCTTGGCCCAGCGCCCGCTGGCCGGCGCGCTGTCGGCGCGGGTGGATGGCAAGGGCGCGGTCCGGACGCTGGCGTTCGACGGCACCGCCAGTCTGGACGCCCGCGATGTCCGAACCGGGCTGGACCAGATCGACCCGCTGTTGACCGGCCGCGTTGAGGCGGCGTTCGACGGGGCGTACGGCCGCGACCGAATCGACATCCGGCAGGCAAGCCTGAACAGCGCCGCCGTGCAGGCCGAGATCGCCGCCACCATCGACGACCCGACCGGGAAATTGGTCGTTGATGGCCGGGCCAAGGCCGAAATCCCGGACCTGTCGTTGTTCGCGGCATTGGCGGGCCGCCCCGTGGCCGGGGCCGTTTCGGCAGAACTGTCGGGCAAGGCCGCCAGAGACAGCCGCACCTTCGACATTCGCGGAACAGTCAAGGCCGACGACATCCAGACCGGGGTCGCATTGGCCGACGCTCTGGTACCGGGTCGCACGACCCTGACCGTGGACGCGGCGAACGACGACCAGGGCCTGAACATCCGCACATTCCGGCTGGCAGGCACCGCGCTGTCGGCAAATGCCTCGGGTCAGTTGGACCGGGCATCCGGCGGGCTGAGTTTCTCGGCCGGTCTGGACGATCTGGCACGCATCTCGAACACGATTTCGGGGCCATTGAAACTGGATGGTAACGTGGCGCCCACGGCTTCGGGGCTGGAAGGGTCGGCGCGTCTGCAAGGGCCTGACAGCTCATTCGCGGCGCTTGTTGGCGCGGTGAATACGGATGGGTCCGCCGATCTGGACTTTGACGCCAGGTTCGACCGTATCGAGCGTTTCGCGCCGGACTTCCCGGGCAGCGTCACCGCCAAGGGAAATGCCCGGCGTGGCGATGGTGTCTGGACGATCGACGCCGCCGCAACCGGCCCGGCCGAGATCAACAGTACCGTCAAGGGCACTTATTCCGAGGCAGCAGGCACGGCCGACATCACCGCGCAGGGCGGCGTAAATCTTGGCATCGCCAATGCGTTCATTACCCCGAACAAGATCGAGGGCTCAGCCCAGTTCGATCTGGCCCTCAATGGCCAACCCTCGCTGGACGCGCTCAGCGGCTCGGTCACGACCTCGGAGACTTCGTTGGCCATCCCCACCGCCGGTCAAACCATTACCGGCATCACCGGCCGGATCGACCTTGCCCAAAGCCGCGCGACGATCGCGTTGAACGGCGGCATGCGGGCAGGCGGCGGGTTCACCGTCAGCGGCCCCGTCGATCTGACACCGCCCTTCAATGCGCAGATCACCACCGCGATCAACAACCTGGTGGTGACCGACAACCTGCTGTACGAAACCACGTTGAACGGACAGATCGCTATGACCGGTGCGCTGGCCCGCAACAGCACGCTGGCCGGGCAGATCACCTTCGGGGAAACCAACATCAACCTGGCAGCCGCCTCGGGGGCCGTCGGCGCCGCACCCATCCCGGTGATCGAGCATGTGGGTGAAAGCGCCGCCAGCCTCGTCACGCGCCAGCATGCCCAATTGGTCGAAACCGAGCGCACCCAGAAAGGCGAGTCCCGCATCGCGCTGGACATCAGCCTGCTTGCGCCCAAAAGCGTCTTCGTGCGCGGGCGTGGCGTCAACGCGGAACTTGGCGGCGCGATCTTCATCAGGGGCACCACCGCCTCCGTTGTGCCTTCGGGCCAGATCGACCTGATCCGGGGCAATCTGGACATTCTCGGGCGTCGGCTGGCCTTGACCAAAGGGATCGTCAGCCTGCAGGGCGACCTGAAGCCGTATATCGAATTCGTGTCCTCGGCCAGCACCTCGGACGGAACCGCGACCATCGAGATCGCCGGGCCGCTGGACGCCCCCGCCGTCGACGTGTTTTCCGACCCCGAACGCCCGGCCGAAGAGGCGCTGGCCATGTTGCTGTTCGGCAACCGGTTTTCCGAGCTTTCGCCCTTCGTGATCGCGCAGATGGCGGCCTCGCTGGCGCAGCTCAGCGGTGCGGGCGGCGATGCCACCAAAGGCGTGCGCGACGCGACAGGGGTTGATACCGTCGATGTCGGCGCGACCGAAGGCGGTGGCGGGCGGCTGGGTGCCGGCGCCTATCTGAGCGACAACCTCTATACCGATTTCACCGTGAACACCGAGGGCGATACCGAGGTGAACCTCAACCTGGACGTCACCGACAATATCACCGTGCGCGGCACGGTGGATGGCAAAGGGGAAACCGGGATCGGCATCTTTTTCGATCGCGATTACTGAAGGCCAGTATCGCGGGGCCCGTCAGGATCTTCGGATGCCGATCGGCTGCCCGATTTGCGGCGCGGCCTCCAGACCCGCGTGATCGGCCATGATCCGGGCCAGACGCGCTACGGCCCAGTCCGGGTAGGGTTCCGACCGACCTGTTGTGTGGCTGACATTCATGAACAGGGCCTCTTGGGTGGCACAGACCACGCCATCCTCGGCCGACACCATCTTTGCAAAATAGTGACCACGCTTGTAATCGGCGTCCAGCATCCGAAACCGGAACACCAGTGCCTCTCCCTCGCGAACCTCGCGCAGGAAATGCAGATGCGACTGCAGGATGTACGGCCCCTGCCCCAGCGCCGCGACCTGCGGTTCGCCCAGGCCCAGATGATCGACCAGCAGACGTTCGAAGGCCAGATCGAACACCACGCCGAAATACCCCACATTCATGTGGCCGTTATAGTCGATCCAGTCGGGCCGGACCGAAAAACCGGTGATTTCGACTGGTGCGGGGTACGGGCCGTCATGGCCGCCCAAAGGCTCGGATTGCGGGGTCATTGCGCGCTGTCCTCCTCGAAGATCGCCACCGCGCGGACGAACCCGGCCGAGGCGCCCTTAATCTTGAACGGAAAGCAAGAGATCTCGAACCCCGTGGGCGGCAGGCTTTCCAGATTGGTCATCTTCTCCATGTGGCAATAGCCGATCTCCATCGACGCGCGATGCCCCTCCCAGATGATCGAGGGATCATGGGTTTCCGCGTATTCCTGCGCGGTCAGCGGAAAGGGCGCGTCCCAGCTCCAGGCGTCGGTGCCGGTCACCCGTACGCCGCGCTCGGTCAGGTATAGCGTGGCCTCACGCCCCATTCCGCAGCCTTTCATCAGGTAATCCGGCTGGCCATAGCAGGTGCCGGCGGAGGTGTTGACCACGACGATATCCAGCGGTTGCAGGTCATGCCCTATCCGCTTCAGTTCGGCCTCGACATCGGCGGCGGTGACGACGTAGCCATCCTCGAAATGCCGGAAATCCAGCTTCACGCCCGGGTTCATACACCACTCCAGCGGCACCTCGTCGATGGTGATCGCCCGCTCGCCCCGGTTCATGGTCGAGTGGTGGTGGTACGGCGCATCCAGATGGGTGCCGTTGTGGGTGGCGATCTGCAGCCGTTCGATGGCCCAGCCCTCGCCGCCGGGCAGGTCCTCTTTCTTCAGGCCGGGGAAAAATGCCATCACCTGCTCGGCCGTCTCGTCGTGGCTCATGTATTCGATCTGCGGCAGCATGATCGGTGGGTCCGACACGATGCCGGTTTCCAGCGGGACGGACAGATCGACGAAACGGCGGGCCATGAACTCCTCCGGGATTGCGCGGCTCAAGGGTTGGCTGGCTGCAAGCATCTGTCAAGCCAAGAAAAAGGCGGGCACGCTGGCCCGCCTTTTCAGGGTTTTGGTGAGTGGTTGCAGGCTCTACTCGGCCGCGATGGCGTCCTCGATCTTTTCGACACGGATGGCCGAGAACTTGAACTCGGGGATCTTGCCATAGGGGTCGATTGCCGAGTTGGTCAGGATATTGGCCGCCGCCTCGACATAGGCGAAGGGGATGAACACCATGTCCTCGGCGATCGCCCGGTCGGCGCGCACCATGATCTCGATCGAGCCGCGCCGGGTGGTGAGACGCACCATCTCGCCCGGCTCGATCCCCATCAGCTTGAGCGTTCGCGGGTTCATCGAACAGTTCGCCTCGGGCTCGACTGCGTCCAGAACCTTGGCGCGACGGGTCATGGACCCGGTGTGCCAGTGTTCCAGCTGCCGCCCTGTGGTGGCGATCATCGGGAATTCCTCGTCCGGGGCCTCATCCGGGGGGATGATGCTGGCCGGAGTGAATTTCGCACGGCCATCGGGGCGCGGGAAGCCGTCGCCGAACACGATGGACTGGCCCGGATCGGTCTCGGACAGCGACGGATAGGTGATGCTCTCGGTCTCGAGCCGCTCCCATGTGATGTTGTCCAGCGACGCCATGGTCAGCTTCATCTCGGCAAAGACCTGCGAGACATCCGTGTAATCCCAGTTCAGCCCGATGCGCTTTGCCAGATCGACGGTGATCGCCCAGTCCTCGCGCGCATCGCCCGGCGGCGGCACCGCGGGGCGCACGCGCTGCACTTGGCGGTTGGTGTTCGACACCGTGCCGTTCTTTTCATACAGCGCCGAGGCCGGCAGGATGATGTCGGCATAGTTCGCCGTTTCGGTCAAAAAGATGTCCTGCACGATCATCAGGTCCAGCTTGGCCAGCGCCTCGCGGGCGTGGTTCACGTCGGGGTCGGACATGGCCGGGTTTTCGCCCAGGATGTACATGCCCTTAATCTTCCCCACATAGGCGTGGTCGATGATCTCGGTCACGGTCAGGCCCTTCTCGTTCGAGAAATCGCCCGAATTCCAGACCTGACTGAACTTGGCTCGAACGGCGTCGTCGGTGACCGACTGGTAGTCGGGCAGGAACATCGGGATCAGGCCGGCATCCGAGGCCCCCTGTACGTTGTTCTGTCCGCGCAGCGGGTGCAGACCCGCACCGGGCTTGCCCACATTGCCCGTCATCAGCGCCAGCGAGATCAGGCAGCGCGAGTTGTCGGTGCCGTGGATATGCTGGCTGACGCCCATGCCCCAGAAGATCAGGCCCGCATTCGCATTGGCGAAAATCCGGGCCACGCGGCGCAGTTGATCGGGCTCGATGCCGCAGATCGGCGCCATCTTCTCGGGCGTGAACTGGCGCAGGTGCTCCTTCTCGGCCTCCCAGTTCTCGGTCCAGCGATGGATGTACTGGCTGTCATACAGCTCTTCCTCGACGATCACGTTCATGATCGCGTTCAGCATCGAGACATCGGCACCGGGCCGGAACTGCAGCATCTCGGTCGCGAATTTGCGCATACCCACGCCGCGCGGGTCCATCACGATCAGCTTGCCGCCGCGTTTGGCGAACTGCTTGAAATAGGTCGCCGCGACGGGGTGATTCTCGATCGGGTTGGCGCCGATGATGATCGCCACATCGGCATTTTCGATCTCGTTGAAGGTCGCGGTCACTGCGCCCGAGCCCACGTTCTCGATCAGCGCCGCCACCGACGAGGCGTGGCACAGCCGCGTGCAGTGGTCCACGTTGTTGTGGCCAAAGCCCTGCCGGATGAACTTCTGGAACAGATAGGCCTCTTCGTTGGTGCATTTGGCCGAGCCAAAGCCCGCCGCGCTGCGCGGATCCTCATCCCGCAGCTTCATCAGCCCCTTGGCGGCCAGGTCCAGCGCTTCGTCCCAGGTCGCCTCGCGGAAATGGGTGCTCCAGTCGGCGGGATCGACGTTCAACCCCTTGGGCGGCGCATCCTCGCGCCGGATCAGCGGCTTGGTCAGGCGGTGCGGGTGGTGGATGTAGTCGAACCCGAACCGGCCCTTGACGCACAGGCGGCCTTCGTTGGCGGGACCGTTGATGCCCTCGACATATTTGACCTTGCCGTCCTTGACCTTGAGGCTGACCTTGCAGCCCACGCCGCAGAAGGGGCAGACGCTTTCGGTCTCGGAGTCGTAATCCTTGCTGTCGCCGCGCTGCTGGTCGTCCAGCACGGTGGCGGGCATCAGCGCGCCGGTCGGGCAGGCCTGAACGCATTCGCCGCAGGCCACGCAGGTCGACTCGCCCATCGGGTCGTTCTGGTCGAACACCACCTGCGCGGTATGCCCGCGGCCGGCCATGCCGATCACGTCATTCACCTGCACCTCGCGGCAGGCGCGGACGCAGAGGTTGCAGTTGATGCAGGCATCCAGATTGACCCGCATCGCCACATGGCTGTCATCCAGAAGCGGGATCTTCTCGGGCTCTTTCGCCGGAAAGCGGCTGTCGCTGACATCGTTCAGCCTGGCCATGTCCCAGAAATGGCTGGAGGCATCATGCGGCTGCTCTGGCTGGTCGGCCACCAACAATTCCATCACCAGCGCGCGCGATTTCTCGGCGCGGTCGGTGTCGGTTTTGACCACCATCCCTTCAGCCGCCGGGCGGATGCACGAGGCGACCAGCGTCCGCTCGCCCTCGACCTCGACCATACAGGCGCGGCAGTTGCCGTCGGGGCGATAGCCCGGCGCGGGCTTGTGGCACAGATGCGGGATGACCAGACCCTTGCCGTTGGCCGCTTCCCAGATCGTGGTGCCCTCGGGTACCGTCACGTCTTCGCCGTTCAGGTTGAAGGTGACGGTCTTGGTTTCGCTTGCGTCAAGCATCGCCAAATTCCTTCTTAAGAACCGCAAGAAGCTCGCGTGCCGATTTTTCGTCAAACTGCAGTGTTTGGCTCAACTTGTCGGGTATTTCCCGGTTCACAGACCCGTAGGTGTTAAGCTGCAAAACCTTTTTGCCATCACTTTCAGAAACCAGGTACTTGCAAGAAACCTGCGTAGGATGAAGTGAACGAAAGTTTCTCTCGTCTTTTTCAAGGTGCGTCACTAACGCCATCCTAGATCTCCTCCCCGAAATGTTTCATGACCAGGCGGATCGGGTTCGGAGCCGCCTGCCCGAGACCGCAGATCGAGGCATCACCCATCACCTGGCACAGGTCTTCCAGCAAGTCGGTGTCCCACTTGTCGGCCTGCATCAGCTTGACCGCCTTTTCGCAACCCGCGCGGCAGGGCGTGCACTGGCCACAGCTTTCGTCCTCGAAGAACCGCAGCATGTTCAGCGCCGCGTCGCGCGCGGTGTCCTGATCGGACAGGACCACCACGGCGGCGGACCCGATGAAGGTGCCATGCGGTTGCAGAGTGTCGAAGTCCAACGGGATGTCGTCCATAGACGCGGGCAACAGGCCCGAGGACGGCCCGCCCGGTTGATACGCTTTGAAAACGTGGCCCTCGGCCATGCCCCCGGCGGCATCAATCACGTCAAGAATGGTCGAGCCTGCCGGCAGCAGGTAAACGCCGGGTTTCGCCACCCGGCCCGAGACCGAATAGCTGCGCAGACCCTTGCGGCCATTCTTTTCAACCGAATTGAGGATTTCCGGGCCTTCCCGGCAGATCTTGGACACCCAGTAGAGCGTCTCGACATTGTGCACCAGCGTCGGGCGGCCAAACACGCCGACCTGCGCCACAAAGGGCGGGCGGTGGCGCGGCAGGCCCTTCTTGCCCTCGATCGACTCGATCATCGCGGATTCTTCGCCGCAGATATAGGCGCCCGCACCGCGGCGCAGGTCGATATAGCCTTTCTCGACGATCCCGGCCTGTTCCAACGCTGCAATCTCGCGCCGAAGGATTTCCAGCACCGCCGGGTATTCGTCGCGCATGTAGATGAAGCAGGTCTCAGCCTCGACTGCCCATGCGGCGATCAGCATCCCTTCGAGGAAAACATGCGGCGTGCGTTCAAGATAGTAGCGGTCCTTGAAGGTGCCGGGCTCGCCCTCGTCACCGTTGACAGCCAGGTAACGCGGGCCGTCGTTCATGCGGACAAAGCCCCATTTCTTGCCCGACGGGAAACCGGCACCGCCCAAACCGCGCAGGCCCGAGGCCAAAACCTGTTCCTGAACCGCTTCCCAGTCGCCGCCTTCACGCAGTTCTTTCAGCTTGGCGTAACCGCCGTTTTCGACATAGGTCGCGAAGGTTTCATACTCGGGCAGATGGGCGTGGGTATCGCCCGCCGCGATGGCGGTCTGCACCTTTTCTGGGGTGGCGTGGTCGATGTGGTTGTGCCCGATTTCCAGCACCGGCGCGGTGTCGCAGCGCCCCATGCAGGGCGCGCGCAGAACGCGCACTTCAGACGGGTCCAGCCCATCTTCCAGCGCCTTCTTCAGCTGTTGTGCGCCGGCCAATTCGCAGGACAGGGAATCACAAACGCGGATGGTCAGCGCGGGGGGCGGCGTTTCACCTTCTTTGACCACGTCGAAATGGGCATAGAAAGTCGCGGTCTCGTAGATCTCGGCCTGACCGACCCGCATCTCAACGGCCAGCGCGGCAATTTGGTCGGCGCTGATATGGCCGTGCGTGTCCTGGATCAGATGCAGAAACTCGATCAGCAGGTCGCGGCGGCGCGGGCGATCGCCCAGCAGGCGCTGAATCTCGGCCTGCGCCTCGTCCGTGAACTGACGGCCCTTGGGCGTGTGCCGCCCCTTGCCTTTGCCTGACTTCCAGACGCCCTTGGGCGCGCCTGATGGCTTGGTGTCCAATGGTGCCATGATGCCCTCCGAATTGAGGCCCCGTGTCTCATCAGCAAACCATATCGTCAAATCGCAAAACCGAATGGCACGATAACGACGGTTTATCACCGCAAAGACGTCACCACCCGTCGCAAGGCATCGACCGTCGGCAGTTCCGGGTCGCGCGCCAAGGTCGCCAGACAGATCGGCTTGCTGACCACCGGATCGACCAAAGGCAGGACCCGCGTCCCCTCAAGATCGCCCAGCGCCCGTACCAGAACGCGCGGCACAACCGTCGCCGCCAGCCCTTCGCGCGCCATGACCATCGAGGCGGTGAAACCGCTGGTTTCGGCCACTACATGAGGATGTAGCCCTTGTTCCGCAAAAATCCGGTCGAGAATGCGCCGGTTCTGCATCTGCGGCTCCAGCAGGCTGAGCGGGAACTCGGCCACGCGTGCCCAAGGGATCGGGCCGGTTTCCTGCGTCATGTGCTCGGGCACGAGCAGCACATAGGTTTCCTCGTATAGGGGATGAACATGGCGCAGATCGGTGCCGATGCTGTCGCCATAGGTGATCCCGGCATCAATGCTGCCTTCGTCCAGCCGGTACTGAATCGCGGTGGCCGACATGGTTTCGATCCGCGACAGGATGCGGGGATGCGCCGCCTGCAGATGTTTGATCAGGCGGCCTGTAAAGGCTATGGCGGTTGGGATCACGCCAAGGATCAGCGTGCCGGTGATCTCGCCCTTGATCGCTTGCACCTCCTGCTCCAGCGCCTTGGCGTCGTCCAGAATGCGGCGGGCGCGGCGGACGATCATCTCGCCCTCTTCGGTCAGGCCCTGAAACCGGTTGGCCCGGCGCACGATCGACACGCCCAGCCGATCCTCGAGGTTGCGGATGCGCATCGAGAACGCGGGTTGCGAGATGCCGCATTCCTCGGCCGCCTTGGCGAAATGGCGATGGCGCGCAAGCGCGGACAGCAGGTGCAGATCGCGAAGGTCGAACACGGGCGGGCCTCAGGGTTGCGGAGGATGCCCGAAGGATACCGGGTTTGCCCGCCGGGAAAAGACGTTTCGCGATCAGGTGTTGAACAGGAAGTGCAGCACGTCGCCATCCTTGACGACATAGCTTTTGCCTTCGGCCCGCATCTTGCCGGCCTCCTTCGCGCCCTGTTCGCCATTGCACGCGACAAAGTCGTCATAGGCGATGGTCTCGGCGCGGATGAAGCCCTTTTCGAAATCGCCGTGGATCACGCCCGCGGCCTGCGGGGCCAGCGTGCCGCGACGGATGGTCCAGGCACGTGCCTCTTTCGGGCCGACGGTGAAATAGGTCTCCAGCTTGAGCAGGTCGTAACCCGCGCGGATCAGGCGATCGAGGCCGGGTTCTTCCAGCCCCATCTCCTGCAGGAACATCTGTGCCTCGTCCGGCTCCAGCAGGCTGATCTCTTCTTCGATCTTGGCGCTGATAATGACGTGGGCGTTACCCTGCTCGGCCGCCATCTTGGCCACGCGTTCGGAATACTCATTGCCGGTGGCCGCATCTTCCTCGGATACGTTGCAGACATAGAGAACCGGCTTGGTCGTCAGCAGTTGCAGGTTTTTCCAGGCCTTCGCATCCTCGTCGCTGACCTCGACTAGGCGGGCGGGCTTGCCGTCCTCCAGCATCTGTTGTGCGGCGGCCAACAGGCGGTCCTGCTGCTGGGCCTCCTTGTCGTTGCCCTTGAGCTTGCGCACCAGGTTGGCGCGTCGCTTTTCAATGCTTTCCAGATCGGCCAGCATCAGCTCGGTCTCGATCGTCTCGGCATCGGCAACCGGATCGACGCGGCCCTCGACATGGGTTACGTCGCCGTCTTCGAAACAGCGCAGCACATGGGCGATGGCGTCCACCTCGCGGATGTTGGCCAGGAATTGGTTGCCCAGCCCTTCGCCTTTCGAGGCGCCTTTGACCAGTCCGGCGATGTCGACGAAGGTCATCCGGGTCGGGATGATCTGCTTGGATTTGGCAATGGCGGCCAGCTTGTCCAGGCGCGCATCCGGCACCGCAACGTCACCCACATTGGGTTCGATCGTGCAGAACGGGAAATTCGCCGCCTGCGCGGCCGCGGTCTTTGTCAGCGCGTTGAACAGGGTCGACTTGCCGACATTCGGCAGACCCACGATACCCATTTTAAAGCCCATTGCGACCTCCTGATGCCATTCGACGGCTGCTTCTATGCATCTCACGGGGAATCCGCAAGGCGCTGGTCTGCCGCCAGACTGAGTCCCATCGGCAACATCACGAAAAGTCGCGGAATCGTGCGCCTTCCCGTGTTGAACTTACCGACATACGGTTCCGATTTACGATCCGAGTTCTTCAAAGGTTATGATTTGATATGAAAAACCTTCTTGCCTCAGCCGCGCTTTCAGCCTTTGCGACCATAGCACCGGCGCAAACCATCATTTTTGGGGCCGGTTATGCCGATTTCTCGGACAGCCTGTCTGCAGATCAAGCGATTTTCTCGCTGGAATATCAGCACCGGCCGTTCCATCAGGCCGAACGGTTCAGTGCGACCTGGGGTGCGGCGATTTCGTCGGACAAGGACGGCGACAGCCATATCGGGGCCGGACTGATCGGAACCTACCAGTTTGCCAACCGATGGTTCATCGAAGGCAGCGTGATGCCCGGCTATTACAACGAGTCGCTGGCGCTGAATGACCTGGGCGGCAGCTTTCAGATCCGCAGCCTGCTGGGCGTCGGCTATACGCTGAACGGCGGCAACGACGTATCGCTTGCGATCACCCACAAATCGAACGCAAGCACGCAAGAAAAAAACCCCGGCATGAACGCCCTTATGCTGCGGTATCATCTGAACTTCTGACCCCGGCGGTCAGGACGGGATTGATTTTCGGCCAAACTTTCTGCACATCGGGTCCAAACCTGTATGCAAGGATCGTCCATGACCCGTATCGACGCCAAGTTCGCCGCCCTGAAGGCCGAGGGTAAGAAGGCCTTTGTCGCCTATGTCATGGCCGGGGATCCCGACTATGACACCTCGCTTGAAATCGTCCGCGGCCTGCCGGGGGCCGGCGTCGACGTGATCGAACTGGGTCTGCCCTTCACCGATCCGATGGCTGACGGCCCGACAATTCAGGCCGCCGGTCAAAGGGCACTGGACGGCGGCATGACGCTGCAGCGCACGCTGGATCTGGCCAAGGCGTTCCGGGAAACCGACGACACCACGCCGATCGTGCTGATGGGCTATTACAACCCGATCTACAGCCGCGGCGTGGACAAGTTCCTGGCCGACGCCAAAGAGGCCGGCATCGACGGACTGATCGTCGTTGACCTGCCGCCCGAGGAAGACGACGAGCTGTGCCTGCCCGCGCAGGCGGCCGGGCTGAACTTCATCCGGCTGGCCACACCCACCACCGATGACAAGCGCCTGCCGCGGGTGCTGCAGAATACCTCGGGCTTTGTCTATTACGTCTCGATCACCGGCATCACCGGTGCTGCCGAGGCCGAGGCCACCGATGTCGGCCCCGAGGTCGCGCGCATCAAGGCGGCGACCGATCTTCCGGTGATCGTGGGGTTCGGCATCAATACGCCCGAGAAATCACGCGCCATCGCCAGCGTTGCCGACGGGGCGGTGGTCGGCTCGGCCATAGTCAGCCAGATCGCCGCCGGAAAACCGGTGGCCGAGGTTCTGGACTTCGTGAAATCGCTGTCAGACGGCGCCCACAGCGCCTGAAGCCGAAACCCCAAACGGATTTCAACCGCTGCAGGCCGCACGCCTGCGGCGGTTTATCTTTGCGTCTTTGACCCATTTGACCACATGCGCAACTGGCCGTTGCGCCGCGGTGGAAGAATTGGTAAAGAATCCTAACCAATCTGCAGAAGGGCGCGGCCATGCCTGTCATTACCAATATCGACGACCTCAAACGCATCTATGAACGCCGGGTGCCCCGGATGTTCTATGACTATGCCGAAAGCGGCAGCTGGACCGAGCAGACCTTCCGCGACAACAGCGCGGATTTCCAAGACATCCGCTTGCGCCAGAAGGTTGCGGTGGACATGTCCGGCCGTTCGACCGCGTCGCAGATGATAGGACAGGACGTGGCCATGCCGGTGGCACTTGCGCCCGTGGGCCTGACCGGGATGCAGCATGCGGATGGTGAAATGAAGGCCGCCAAGGCCGCGCTGGATTTCGGCGTGCCCTTCACGCTGTCGACCATGTCGATCAACTCGATCGAGGATGTGGCCGAACATACCGGTGCGCCGTTCTGGTTCCAGCTGTACACCATGAAGGACGAGGACTATGTCCGCCGCCTGATCCAGCGCGCCAAGGATGCCAAATGCTCGGCCCTGGTCATCACCCTTGATCTGCAAATCCTCGGCCAACGGCACAAGGACTTGAAGAACGGCCTGTCCGCCCCGCCGAAACTGACCGCCAAGACCATCGCCAACCTGATGACGAAATGGGCCTGGGGCATCGAGATGCTGGGCGCGAAACGGCGCGAGTTCGGCAATATCGTGGGTCATGTTCAGGGCATCTCGGACGCCTCGTCGCTGGGTGCGTGGACCGCTGAACAGTTCGATCCCAGCCTCGACTGGAAAAAGATCGAGAAACTGATGGAGCAATGGGGCGGCAAGGTGATCCTGAAGGGTATCCTTGACCCCGAAGACGCCAAGATGGCGGCCAAGTTGGGCGCCGACGCCATCGTGGTCTCGAACCACGGCGGGAGGCAATTGGACGGCGCACTCAGCTCAATCCGGATGCTGCCGCGGATCATGGATGCGGTGGGCGGCGATGTCGAAGTGCATCTCGACAGCGGTATCCGCTCGGGGCAGGACGTGCTCAAGGCGCTGGCGTTGGGGGCCAAAGGCACCTATATCGGGCGCGCTTTCGTCTACGGGCTGGGCGCGATGGGCCAAAAGGGCGTGACCACAGCGCTGGAAGTGATCCAGAAGGAACTGGACACCACCATGGCCCTGTGCGGCGAGCGCAACGTGGCCGATCTGGGGCCGCACAACGTGCTTGTCCCGCAGGATTTCTGCGGCCGCTGGCAGGAATGACGCGGAAATCGTTTTTACCCCTTTCCAAATGGCCGGATTCGGTCTAAGGACGCCGCTTCACGCGGGGTGACAGCCTTGGAGGCACCCTGCCCTAACATTGGAGATTTATCATGGCTGGTGAGATTCCTGATCTCGTAGCTCTGGAACGGACGGGGACGGGCAAGGGCGCCGCTCGTCAGGCACGCCGCGACGGCATGGTTCCGGGCATCGTATTTGGTGGCGACAAAGACCCGCTGCCGATCCAGATTCCGTTCAACGAACTGTTCAAGCGCCTGAAGGCAGGCCGCTTCAAGTCGACTCTGTGGAACCTGAAGGTCGAGGGCCACGAAGACGTCCGCGTCATCTGCCGCGACGTGCAGCGTGACGTGGTCAAGGACCTGCCGACCCACCTGGACCTGATGCGTCTGCGCCGCACCAGCAAGATCGCGCTGTACATCCCGGTCGAGTTCATCAACGAAGACGCGGCCCCCGGCATCAAGAAGGGCGGCGTTCTGACCGTCGTCCGCCCCGAGGTCGAACTGGTCTGCACCGCCGGTGACATTCCCGAAAAGATCACCGTCGATCTGACCGGCCTGAACATCAACGACGTCGTGACCATCTCGTCGGTCGATCTGCCCAACGGCACCAAGCCGACCATCGATCGTGACTTCGTGATCGCCAACATCTCGGCCCCGACCGGCTTGGTCACCGATGACGAGGACGGCGAAGAAGAAGTAGCTGCCGATGCAGTCGAAGTCGTCGGCGAGGATCAGGAATAAATCCAGTCCCGGATTGTTCCGAATTCAAACGGGGTGTCGCAAGGCGCCCCGTTTTTCGTTTGAACCGCGGACCGCGCTTGTTTACCTGATCGGTGCAACCAACATGCCGTGCAACGCAAGGAACCAAGGATGAAACTGTTCGTCGGACTGGGCAACCCGGGCGCGAAATACGCGAGGAACCGGCACAATATCGGCTTCATGGCCGTGGACGCCATCGCCGACGCGCATGGCTTTGGCCCCTGGCGGTCCAAATTCCAGGGCGAGGTTTCCGAAGGCCGGCTGGGCCGCGAAAAGGTTCTGCTGCTCAAGCCGATGACCTTCATGAACCGGTCGGGCCAGTCCGTGGGTGAGGCGATGCGGTTCTACAAGCTCGACTCGACCGACGTGACCGTGTT
Source organism: Ruegeria sp. BHSB172 (assembly GCF_059613165.1). Taxonomy (NCBI): domain Bacteria; kingdom Pseudomonadati; phylum Pseudomonadota; class Alphaproteobacteria; order Rhodobacterales; family Roseobacteraceae; genus Ruegeria; species Ruegeria sp. BHSB172. The sequence goes on along the minus strand of NZ_JBXWRZ010000024.1, from coordinate 5,891 downwards.
CCACGACGAGCTGGACCTTGCCCCCGGCAAGGTGCGTGCCAAATCGGGCGGCGGACATGCGGGGCATAACGGCCTGCGGTCGATCCATGACCACATCGGGGCGGCCTATGACCGGGTGCGTCTGGGCATCGGGCATCCCGGCCGCAAGGAACTGGTCTCGGCCTACGTACTGGGCGACTTCGCCAAGGCTGATTCTCAGTGGCTGGAGGACGTTCTGCGCGGGGTTTCCGATGGCGCCGTGCATCTGGCCGAGGGCGATACGGCCAAATTCATGAATGCCGTCGCCCTGCGCACCGCGCCGCCGCGCAGCTCGACCACGGCAACCAAGCCCGCGCTAAAACCGGCCGCCCAACCCACCGCGCCCGAGGCCGACACGCGTTCGGCGATGCAGAAGCTGCTGGACAAGTTCAAATAGGCCCCGAAGCCTGCCGCAACGTAGCGATTGCGGATTGAACGGCATCGCGCTCCAATGCCGTCAACAGCGGAGGGAAACATGAAAACGGTCCTGAAATGGCTGCTGCGCATCGTGCTGATGCTGGCGCTGGCCGCCGTCGTCGTCGGCGTCTGGAAACGGGAAGAGATCCAGCGGTTGCTGGCCGTGAACTCTCTGTTTTCCGAGGAAAAGATCGTCCACAACTTCTCGCACATGGATCAGGCTTTTCTGACGACCCCCCTGCCCCGCGGAGATGGCCCGACCTGGGAGTTGCCCTACGGCCCCGAGTTTGACCTGCCTGAGGGCAGCCAGGACTGGATCGAGGAGAGGGCAGTGACATCCCTGCTGGTGATGCAGGATGGCCAGATCCGGTTCGAGGAATACTATCTGGGCACCGGGCCGGATGACCGGCGCATTTCCTGGTCGATGGCTAAAAGCTATCTGTCGGCGCTGTTTGGCATCGTCATGAACGAAGGGGCCATCGAGTCGCTGGACGATCCGGTCGTCAAATATGCCCCCAAGCTAAAAGGCAGCGCCTACGAACCCGCCACGATCCGCAATGTGCTGAACATGGCCAGCGGCGTGACCTTTGACGAAGACTACCTGGACCCCAATTCCGACATCAACCGGATGGGGCGCGTGGTGGCCCTGGGTCGAGAATTGGACGATTTCACTGCCGCGCTTACCGAGAGTTTCGCCACCCCCGGCGAAGTCTGGCAATATGTCTCGATCGACACCCATGTCGTGGGGATGGTTATCCGCGGCGCCACCGGCCGCAGTATTCCCGACCTGCTGACGGAGAAAATCGTACAGCCGCTGGGATTGGCGCGCGATGGCTACTATGTCACCGACGGGGCTGGCGTGGCCTTCGTGCTGGGCGGGCTGAACTTCACCACCCGCGACTATGCGCGGTTTGGGCAGATGATCCTGCAGAACGGTGTACACGACGGCCGCCAGATGGTGCCGGCCGACTGGATCGCGGAATCGACCTGGCCCACCGCTCCGACCGAACCGGGAAAAATCGGCTATGGCTATCAATGGTGGATCCCGGTTGGGGCACATGAAGGCGAGTTTCTGGCCCGCGGCGTCTATGGGCAGTACATGTATTTCGATCAACCTCGCGGCGTCCTGATCGTGGCCACGGGGGCTGATCGAAAGTTCCGCGAGTCCGGCGTCAACGAACAGAACATCGAAATGTTCCGCAAGATCGCCCAAAGCCTGTAAGATGGGGTCATGCAGAAACAGGACAGCATCAACGTATTGGGCGGGGTTCTGGCCCCGTGTTCGCGGAAACCGCTGACAGGGTTCTTCCGTGACGGGGCCTGCAATACCTGCCCCGAAGATCGTGGCAGCCACACGGTCTGCGCGGTGATGACGGCCGAGTTTTTGGCCTATTCGAAATATGTCGGCAACGACCTCAGCACGCCGCGGCCCGAGTTCGACTTTCCCGGTCTAAAGCCCGGCGACCGCTGGTGCCTTTGCGCCGGCCGGTTCCTGCAGGCGCATGACGAGGGCTGCGCGCCCCTCGTGCATCTCGAAGCGACCCATCAGCGCGCGCTCGAAATCGTGCCGCTGAGCGTGCTTGCATCCTACCGGGCGCCAGCCGACTGACAGCGAAGCGATGCCTGACCAGATGCGTCAGAACGCCATTCGCCACATCACGTTGACCGCATAGCTTTCGAAACCGCTTTCGCCGATACCGTCATAATAGATCCCGGCTGACAGTGTGCTGCTGTTTTCCAACCGGTAGTCGAGCCCAAGATCGGCCCGGCCGCGTGTGGTATCCCCGATCGGAGCCACTCCGACGGCGGTCCCGGCGCCCGAGGTGCTGCTCCAGACCCCCGACAGGCCGCCGGTCAGCGTCATCTCGCCACGCGACACCACAATGGGGCGACTGAAATCCAGACCCAGCCTGGCCGTCGTCAGGCTGAAGTCCTGATCCGGGATTCGGTTTCCCAACCCGTCGGTATAAGCCTTCTGGTCATCGGAGGCATAGCTGACGTCCAGAAGCGGCATCAGGGTCAGGTCCCCATACTGCATCTGACCGGTCACGCGCGATTGCACCAGCCAGCGATCGCTGTCGAACTTGTCCGTGTAGGTGCCGAACGGCGAAATTTCGTTGCTGGCTTGCCCATACAGCGCACGGCCTTCGAAGAACACCGGCTGCCCGGGCATCTTGGCCACGACGTAGGGGCCGATCAGCCAGCCCGTCCCATCGACATCGCCCACACCGTCCTCGGTCTTGGCATAGTCGATCTGCACCATGCCCCCCACAAGCAAATTCGGATTGATCTGCCGGTGCGCGCCCATGACCGCCAGCGCATAAGAGCTGTCGAAATCGTCCTGTGAACTCCAGTTCCCGGTCAGGTTGAACCAGATCGGATAGGCCCGGCTGCTGGCAAAGTTCAGATATCCCGCCCCTTGCGTCGCCGCGGCATCCAGAACGCCGCCTCCGGGTTCCAAGAGGAACGGCGTCAGCTTGGGCTGATTGGAAACCAGGCTGTTAGCCCGCGCATTCTGAAAGGCCAGAATCAACCGTTGGGTATTCACCACGGGCTGGACCGAGCTGACCCGGTTCGAAGCCAAGTTCGGGTTTCCGGCTGCATCGGTAAACACGTTTGCAGGCACGAACAATTCGATCGGCCCGTTGCTTTGCGGCGTCAGCGTAGCCACGTAATTTGCTCCTGAACCCGTCATCGCGGCGGTGGCATTGGTAGCCGACAGATCGCCCACCACGAAATTCGTGCTGGGCTCGCTGAGCGTGATCGTCGCCTGATACTGCCCGCCGGAAGTCGCCGACAAGGGGCTGATCGTCACTGTCGGGCGTGTGGTGTCCACGGCAGTTCGGGTGTTGATGATCTGCGTGGTGGTGACGCCAGACAGCGCGATCTCGTATCGGTAGAGTTGGCCGCCTGGTGTTTCGCGGGCGGTGAATACCACCCCCATGTAGCCATCGGTGGAATAGGTCGCATCGGCTCCGTTCTGGCTGAGGATGGTCACGTCCACCCAGCCCAAAGCTGTCAAACCGGCAGGCGTTACCGCCGGCAAAGGAAAGATGAAACCCCCGCTGTAGATGGCCCCACCCGGCACCTCGCCCGAACCGCCAAGCGAGACGAAAGCTGTCGAAGTTCCCTGAAGATTAGTAAAGAAGATGTTGCCGCCATTCGGCGTCGTCACTGTCGATCCGATGAACTGTGGCGGACCGAAGGCCCGGGCCTGCCGCCACTCGCCAATTAACACGAACATGGCCGCCAACAGCAGAACCAAAGACTTGCGCAAGACCGACCAAACCATCCCAATCTCCTAAGTCACCACCGCGGGCGGCCAAGGTTTGCCAAGCCGCGCCGTGCAATCGTCAATCATGCTTGGGGGTCTGTTCCCACCGCACCCACATACATTCTTGACTTGAGGCTAATTGAACCGAAATCCGCTGTACAGATTCCGCAAGCGAGTCACCATTCGTCTGCTGCCTCCGCGACACAAGGGTTGATTTCCACACACGGGCGCGCGGGATCGATGGACCGGCTTAGGATATTGAAAAATGTAGTTTCTATGGCAACCGGCATCCCAACGCCGTTGCCCGGATACGCGACCACCCTGGTGTTGGACGACCATCGGCTTAGGCCTGAGCTGTCAACAATTTGAACGACTAATGCGCACTCGACCCGCACCGGAAACAAGGTCGCCTAAAGGCTGCGGTTCCGGGGCTGCAAGGCCCCGAGAACGCAATCTTCCGACGCTAGGAGGCCGGTCAGCCCGCGTCGCGCCCTTCGGTGTCGGACATATCGAAGTTCAGATACTTGGCGACTGTTTGCACGTCCTTGTCGCCGCGTCCGCACATGTTCATGCAGATGATGTGATCCTTGGGCAGCTCCGGCGCGATCTTCATGACATGCGCCAATGCGTGGCTGGGTTCGAGCGCGGGAATGATGCCCTCGGTCGCGCAGCACAGCTGGAACGCCTCAAGAGCCTCTTTGTCGGTGATCGACACATATTGCGCGCGCCCGATATCGTGCAGCCATGAATGTTCAGGGCCGATGCCCGGATAGTCGAGCCCGGCCGAGATCGAATACCCCTCGAGGATCTGGCCGTCGTCATCCTGCAGCAGATAAGTCCGGTTGCCATGCAGCACGCCGGGCCGACCGCCCGTGAGCGAGGCGCAATGCTCCATCTTTTGGTTGACGCCCTTGCCGCCCGCTTCGACGCCGATGATGTTGACCGAAGGATCATCCAGGAACGGATAAAACAGCCCCATGGCGTTCGAGCCGCCGCCGATCGCCGCGATGATCGTGTCCGGCAGACGACCCTCGGCCTTCATCATCTGCTCCTTGGCTTCCTTGCCGATGATCGACTGGAAGTCGCGCACCATCGCCGGGTACGGGTGCGGCCCGGCGACCGTACCGATGCAATAGAACGTGTCGCGCACATTGGTCACCCAGTCGCGCAGCGCGTCGTTCATCGCGTCCTTCAGGGTGCCGCGGCCCGAGGTCACCGGAATCACCTCAGCCCCCAGCAAACGCATGCGGAACACGTTGGGCGCCTGCCGCTGGACATCATGCGCACCCATGTAGACCACGCATTTCAGACCAAACTTGGCGCAGACCGTCGCGGTGGCGACACCGTGCTGCCCGGCCCCGGTTTCGGCGATGATCCGGGTCTTTCCCATGCGACGCGCCAGGATGATCTGACCCAGCACGTTGTTGATCTTGTGCGCGCCGGTGTGGTTCAGCTCGTCGCGCTTCATATAGATCTTGGCACCGCCCAGATGCTCGGTCAGGCGTTCGGCATGATAAAGGGGCGACGGACGGCCGACATAATTGGCCCACAGATCATCCATCTCAGCCCAGAAACTCGGGTCGGTCTTGGCCTTCTCGTACTCCTCCTCCAGCGACAGGATCAGCGGCATCAGCGTTTCGCTGACGAACCGCCCGCCGAAGATGCCAAAGCGGCCGTTTTCATCCGGGCCGGACATGAAGGAATTGAACAGATCATTGGCCATGGTGGTCTCCATCATCTTGCCCAACGTTCATAGGTGCTGGCGGCGGGATTTGCCATCGCAAATCGCGGCAATCGGGGCGAGGCAAACCGTTCAGCCCGGCGCCAACAGCCCTGGGCGGTCATCGCGTCGCGCGAATGAAGGCGTCGATCAGAGCCGGGTCCTTGACGCCCGGCGCTGATTCCACGCCCGACGAGACATCGACCTGCCGTGCGCCGGTCATCCGCACTGCTTCGGCCACGTTGTCAGGCGTCAGCCCTCCGGCCAGCATCCAAGGCCGGCGCCAATATTTACGCCCGGCCAGCAGCCGCCAATCGAAGGCCAACCCATTGCCCCCCGGAAGATCGGCGTTCTTGGGAGGCTTGGCGTCGATCAGCAACTGGTCGGCCACGTCGGAATAGAGGTCGATCGCCGCCAGGTCCGCCTCGTCGGCAACGCCGATGGCCTTCATCACCGGCAGGC
>NZ_JBXWRZ010000023.1:0-48367 GCF_059613165.1 Ruegeria sp. BHSB172 | reverse complement strand
GCGAACTCGCCCGCCGACATCCTGCTGACCGTGGACACCTCGCGCCTGGCGCGGGCCAAGAACGTGGGCCTGCTGCAGGCGGTCAACAGCGACGTGCTGGAAGATCGCATCCCCGCCAACCTACAGGACGAGGACAACCAGTGGTTCGGCTTCTCGCAGCGCGCGCGCATCATCTTCTACGACAAGAATGACGTGACCAACCCGCCGGCAACCTACCTGGACCTGGCGAATCCCGAATACAAAGGTCTGGTCTGCATCCGCTCGTCGACCAACACCTACAACCAGACGCTGCTGGCCTCGATCATCACCCATCACGGCGCCGAGAAGGCCAAGGAATGGGCCGCGGGCGTGGTCGCCAACATGGCGCGTGACCCGCAGGGCGGCGACACCGACCAGCTGCGCGGCATCGTCTCGGGTGAATGCGAGATCGCCGTGTCGAACTCCTACTACTTTGCACGCGCCCTGCGCAAAGACGTCAAGGGCCTGTCGGACAGTGTCGACATGATCGGCATCCAGTTCCCGTCGCAGGACGCGGAAGGCGCGCATATGAACCTGTCGGGCGCCGGTGTCGCGGCACATGCTCCGAACAAGGACGCCGCCATCAAGTTCCTGGAGTATCTCGCCAGCGATAAAGCGCAGGTCTATTTCTCGAACGGCAATGACGAATACCCCGCCGTTCCCGGCGCGCCGCTGGCCGAGAACGTGGCTGCTCTGGGTGAGTTCAAGGCCGACGACGTGAACCTGTCTGAAGTCGCCAAGAACATCCCCGAGGCCCAGAAGATCTTCAATGAGGTTGGCTGGAAGTAAGCCGCCATCATATCGAGCAGTTCAAGGGGCGCGGCACACGCGCCCCTTTTTATTTTATTTATTTCTGTTACTTTTCTCACAATCGAAAATGTTTCCCGGATATGACCAATGCTTGACTGCTTGTCCAGCCGCCTCGCCCGCCACCTGAGCGACCTGCGCCGCAGTCGGGGCTGGTCGCTTGAACAACTCGCCCAGACCAGCGGGGTCAGCCGAGCCACTCTGTCTCGCATGGAGAAGGCCGAGGTCAGTCCGACAGCCGAGAATCTTGGCCGGTTGTGCGCAGCCTACGGACTGCCGATGTCGCGCCTGTTGATGATGGTCGAGGACAGCTTCGACCCCAAGGTTCCGTACGAACGGCAGATCGAGTGGCGCGACCCCGAAACCGGGTTCACGCGCCGATCGGTGTCGCCGCCCTCGGCGGGGCTGACGGGCGAGGTCCTGGAATGTCACCTGCCGCCCGGCACCACGATCGCCTATGACGCGCCGCCACGACCCGGGCAGGAACACCACCTGGTCGTACTGGATGGCGCGCTGACCCTGACGGTCGATGGCACGCCCCACGCGCTGAACGCGGGCGACTGCCTGCGCTATCACCTGTCCGGCGCAACCCGTTTTGAAACCGAGGCGTCCCGCGGCGCCCGCTACATTCTGGTGCTGATATGATTACACGCCTGACCGAAACGACTTTTGACCAGGCGGTGGATGATCTGGCGGATATCCTTTACGGCTGCGTGCATACCGGCGCCAGCATCGGGTTCATTCTGCCGTTTTCCCGCGACGCCGCGCGCGCCTATTGGCAGGAGCGCGTGCGCCCCGGGCTGTCAGCCGGAGAACTGGATCTTTTCGTAGCCCATGATGACGGACGCATCCAAGGGACGGTTCAGCTGATTCCGGCTGCGATGCCCAACCAACCGCACCGCGCCGATGTAGCCAAGCTGCTGGTGCATCCCGACGCACGGCGGCGCGGGCTGGGCCGTGCCTTGATGGGTGCCCTACTAGAGCGCGCCACCGAACTTGGCCGAACCCTGTTGGTGCTGGACACGCGCAGCACCGACCCCTCGCGTATCCTGTACCAAAGCCTGGGGTTTAAAACTGCCGGAGAGATTCCCGGCTATTGCCGCAACCCGTTCGAGCCCGTGTTCGAACCAACCACCTACATGTACAAGGCGCTTGGCTAACGCAGCACTAGGTCGGCCGAGCCCGAGTTCTGCACCACGCGCCGGGCGTTGGGAATGTCATTGGCGAAGGCTCGGCGCTCGGCTTCGTCGCGAGGCAGGCCCAGCCCGATCCAACGGTCCAGCAAGCGCGCCTCCAGCGTGGGCAATGGCACGTCCAAAAACACGGTCAACGCCCACAGGTCGCGCAGATCGCGCCACCCCGGTTCGTCCAGCAGGAGATAATTTCCCTCTACGATCACCACCTTCTGGTCGCGGGTTACGAACGAACAGGCGGCGATGGACTTGTCGAGCACACGGTCGAACTCGGGCACGGCGACCTCGTCTTCGGCCTGGAGGCGGCGCAACAAGGCATGAAAGCCCGGCAGGTCGAATGTCTCGGGCGCACCCTTGCGCGGCAGCAGATCGCGCGCCGTCAGAATCTGGTTGTCATAGTGGAAACCATCCATCGACAGCAGACCGGTCGGAATGCCGCGCACCTGCAGCGCCTGTTGTGCAAGCGCGGCCACCGTGGATTTCCCCGCGCCCGGCGGCCCGGCCACGGCGACAAGCTGGCGCGTTTCACGGGCCGCCAGCCCGGCTGCGGCGTCGGCGATCCGCTCGGCCAGCGCCTGCGGCGATGACCCTGCAGCCGTCATGCCGCGCGATCCTGTTCCGGCGGCTCTTTGGCGCCCGTCATGAACGCCACGGCATCGGACATGGTGTAATCATTGGGGTCGATCACGCAGAGCCGCTTGCCCAACCGATGCACATGGATGCGGTCGGCCACTTCGAACACATGGGGCATGTTGTGGCTGATCAGAATGATCGGAATACCACGCGATTTCACGTCTTGGATCAGCTCCAAAACCCTCCGGCTTTCCTTGACACCAAGCGCCGCGGTGGGTTCGTCGAGGATGATGACTTTGGATCCGAACGCCGCCGCCCGGGCCACTGCAACGCCCTGACGCTGTCCACCCGACAAGGTCTCGACCGCCTGGTTGATGTTCTGGATCGTCATCAGCCCCAGTTCGTTCAGCTTGTCGCGGGCGAACTTCTCCATCGCAGGGCGGTCGAGCATCCGGAATACCGAGCCCAAAGGACCCTTGCGCCGGATCTCGCGCCCCATGAACATGTTGTCGGTGATCGACAGGGCGGGCGACATGGCCAACGTCTGATAGACCGTTTCGATCCCGGCTTCGCGCGCGTCGATGGGCGAGTGGAAATCGACCTTGCGCCCTTCCAGCCAGATCTCGCCCTCATCCGGGGCGACGGCACCGGAAACCGCCTTGATCAAGGTCGATTTACCTGCACCGTTGTCGCCGATCACGGCCAGGATTTCGCCCGGCATCAGGTCGAAATCGCAATGATCCAGCGCCGTGACCCTGCCATAGCGTTTGACCAAGTTGCGCCCTTTGAGAATGGGTTCCATCACGCTGCTACCTTTCTGATCCACTGGTCCACGGCCACGGCGGCGATGATCAGCATACCGATAAGAAGGAAGGTCCACTGCGCATCCGCGCCCAACAACCGCAGGCCTAGGGTGAACACGCCCACGATCAGCGCCCCGAACAACGAGCCCAGGATCGACCCGCGCCCCCCGAACAAAGAAATGCCTCCGATCACGACGGCGGTGATGCTTTCGATGTTGGCCAACTGCCCCGAAGTGGGCGAGACCGAGCCTATGCGCCCGATCAGCGCCCAGCCGGCAAAGGCGCAAATCAGCCCCGAAAGCATGTAAACCGACATCAGCGTTCGATGCACGTTCACGCCCGACAGCTCGGCGGCCTCGGGGTCGTCGCCCACGGCATAGACATGGCGGCCCCACGCGGTATGCCGCAGCGCATAGGCCAGCACCAGGATCAGCACCAGCATGAAGATCACTCCGACCGTGAACACCGCCCCGCCGACATTGATTTTGGCGCCGAACAGCTGAAGGATCGGGGCGTTGGCCTCGATTTCCTGCGACCGGATGGTTTCATTCTGTGAATACAGGAAGTTGGCGGCCAGTACGATCTGCCACATGCCCAGCGTCACGATGAAGGGCGGCAGCTTGACCCGGCTGACCAGGAATCCATTCACCGCGCCGATTGCGGTCCCGATGGCCAGACCGCACAGGATCGCCACCGTAGGCGGCAGCCCGTAGCGGAAAGTGAACTGGCCCATCACAACCGACGACATGACCATGATCGCGCCCACGCTCAGGTCGATCCCGGCTGTCAGGATCACGAGACTCTGGGCGGCGGCCACGATGCCGACGATCTGCACCTGCTGCAGGATCAGGGTCAGGGCAAAGGGCGAAAAGAACTTGGCGCCCAGCAAGACGCCGAAAATCAGGATCGCCGCCACCAAAACGATCAGCGGCACCAGCGACGGGTTCACATGTAGAAAGTGTTGGACCGTCCCCATGAACCCGCGGTGGTGATCTTCGAATTCGGCAACCTGTTCCGGGCTGCCTTTGGCTGCGGCTTCGAAATCGTCGGACTGTCTCGATGTGTCGGACATCAATGAGGTTCCCCCATGCGTCAAGCTCCCGTCTTGGGGCGACTCTAGCAAAATTTCGGGTGAGGTCGTGGTTCAATTCAGGGGCCGCAGCGCGCGGCCCCTGAAGGGATCAGATCAGCCCCAGCAGAGGTCCATGCCCTCTTTGACCGAGATCGACTCGACGCCAGCGGCCGGCTTGTCCGTTACCAGCGCAACACCGGTGTCATAGAAATCTTTGCCGGGCGTGTTCTCGGGCTTCACGCCCTCGTCGGCCCATTTCTTGACCGCCTCGACGCCAAGCGACGCCATCAGCAGCGGGTATTGCTGCGAGGTAGCGCCGATCACACCGTCGGCCACGTTCTGCACACCGGGGCAGCCGCCGTCGACCGAAACGATCAGCACATCGTTTTCGCGGCCGATGGCCTTGAGCGCCTCATACGCACCGGCGGCAGCCGGTTCGTTGATCGTGTAGACCACATTGACCATCGGATCCTTGGCCAGAAGGTTCTCCATGGCCTTGCGGCCGCCCTCTTCGTTCCCGGCGGTGACGTCATGGCCCACGATGCGCGGGTCGGTCTCGTCGCCCCATTTGTTCGGGTCGCCCAGGTCAATGCCGAACCCCTGCAGGAAGCCTTGGTCGCGCAGCACCCCGACCGAGGGCTGGCTGACTGCCAGGTCCAGCATGGCGATCTTGGCGTTCTGGGCTTCGTCCCCCAGTGTGGCTGCGGCCCATTTGCCGATCAGCTCGCCGGCCAGAAAGTTGTCGGTGGCAAAGGTTGCATCCGCCGCGTCGATCGGCTCCAGCGGTGTATCCAGCGCGATGACCAGCACACCCGCGTCGCGCGCCTGCTGGACGGCCGGGACGATCGACGAGGTATCGGATGCGGTCAAGAGGATACCCTTGGCGCCATCCAGAATGCAGGTCTCGATCGCCTGCACCTGAGTTTCATGGTCGCCGTCGATCTTGCCGGCAAACGCCTTGAGCGTCATGCCCAGCTCTTCGGCCTTGGCGGTGGCTCCCTCTTTCATCTTCACGAAGAAGGGGTTGGTGTCGGTTTTGGTGATCAGACAGACCGTGTCCTGCGCGGCGGCAGCGCTCGCCATGGCTGTCAGGGCCAACGCGGTCGCGCCAGCAAATGCTGAAATTTTCAAAGCTTTTCCTCCCGTTATCTCCGACGCCCGCAGACGTCTTGGGCAAGCGGGCGAAATTCGATCCGCTCCCATGGGCAAAACCATCAAGCAATTCCCGATTCCTGTCAATAATTAAATCACTCTTAATTATTATTGACACCCCACGGCCCACACCACATTCTTGCGGGAACAAGGAGCACCCCGTGACCGAGAAACCCGCAATCGAGACCGGCCCCTCGCACCGCTCGTCAAACGTGCGCGGGACCAACCAAAGCGGCATGCGCGCGCGCAATGAAAAACTGGTTTTGTCGCTGGTCCGGCGCCATCAGGCGCTGGCCAAGTCAGAATTGGCGCGCATGGCCGGCCTGTCGGCGCAGACCGTCTCGGTCATCATGCGGCAGTTGGAAAGCGACGGGCTGCTGTTGCGCGGCGAGCCGCAACGAGGCAAGGTCGGACAGCCTTCGGTGCCGATGCGATTGAACCCGGACGGTGCCTATTTCCTGGGCCTGAAGGTCGGGCGCCGTAGCTCGGAGATGGTGCTGACCGATTTCCTGGGGCGGGTTCGCGACCGGTCCCGCACCACTTATGACTACCCCACCCCGCAGCAGACGCTCGATTTCGCAGTCCGGTCCCTGACGCACATGACAGAGGCGCTGTCCGAACCCGCACGCGCGCGAGTGGCAGGCCTGGGCATCGCCATGCCCTTTTACCTGTGGGACTGGGCACAGATCCTGCAGGTCCCGCAGGAAAAGATGGACCCATGGCGCATGGCCGACCTGCGGGCCAGCCTTTCGGACATCTGCGATGTTCCGGTCTATGCCCAAAATGATGCGACGGCCGCCTGCGGCGCGGAACTGGTATTCGGCCCAACCGAAGGACCGCGGGATTTCCTTTATTTCTATGTCGGCTATTTCGTCGGCGGCGGCGTTGTGTTGAACGGGTCCATCTTTGCCGGCCGGGGAAACGCCGGCGCGTTGGGGCCGATGCCGGTCTCCGTCGGGTCGGGGCCGGTGCAACCCCTGATCGAGGTGGCCAGCCTGTATGTCCTCGAACGCGCGTTGGCGGCCTCTGGTTGCGACGCATCGGGCCTGTGGCATTCGCCCGAGCGCTGGACCATTCCCGCCGACCTGCTCGAGCGGTGGCTGAACCGGGCGGCACAGGGTCTGGCCCACGCCATCCTGTCCAGTTGTAGCCTGATCGATTTCGAGTGCGTCAAGATCGACGGCTGGATGCCGAATGCGGTCAAGTCCCGGCTGATTACGTTGGTTCGGGACCGCCTGTCCCGGCTGAACCTAACCGGGCTGGAAGCACCGTCGATTTCGGCCGGCTCGGTCGGACCGGACGCACGCGCGTTGGGCGCCGCCAGCCTGCCATTGTCGGACCGATATCTGGTCGAGACGTGAAGCGGCCCTTGAACATGGGCTGTCGAATGTGTCGTCGGGTCACCTGGCCGATCAGGACCGGGGCACAAGATCCAAACGCATGAATGCGCTGTTGGGATCGTGATGATATCCAAAGATTGGGCCGCAATAGCCGTAGCCCAACGCCTCGTACAGTTTGCGAGCAGCGTCATAGTCCGGGAGATGCGCCGCGCCGGTTTCCAGAACAAGCGCTGCAAAACCTTCTGACCGGGCGATTTCAGCCAGATGCTCCATCATCCGGCGGGCCAGCCCCCGGCCCCGCGCCTGCGGCAGCACATGCACCGATTTGACCTCGGCCGTGCCATCGGGCAGCGCCTTGAGCGCCCCGCAGCCCAGCACCTGATCGTCCTCAAGGATCGCCCAGAACCGGATGTCCGGCGCGGTCAATGCATCAGGTTGCAGCGTATGATTGCTCTCTGCAGGGCCGGCCCACCGGCTGTGCGCGACATGGGCCTCTACCACCGGACGCAATGCATCCGATGTCGGATCGGCCGGACAAATCCGGATCATTCAGTGGGTCCAGGGGCCGCGCCGGTCGGTGGCAAAGTTTTCGCCATATCCGCGCGGGCGGATATTGGGCTTGCGCTTGTGGGGCTCGACGACCTGCGCGTCGATGCCGTGTTCCCGCGCATAGTGCAGCGCCTCTTCCTTGGTGTCGAACCGCAGGCGCACCTGGGTCTGGGTGTCGCTGGAAGATGTCCAGCCCATCAGCGGATCGACCTCGCGCGCCGAGGCCGGGGCGTATTCCAGAACCCATTTGCGGGTCTTGGCCATTCCCGACGTCATTGCGTTTCGGGCAGGCTGGTAAATCCGTGCGCGCATGTCGCCTCTCCATACTCGGGTTGTCGCGCCCGTTTATGCGTCAGAGCGCGGGCGGCGACAAGATTGCAATTGCCGCAGGGCGATGCAAATGACCCGCCCGGCGGGGGTTGCATGCGGACAAAATAAGAACAAATGTAAGGGGCCGAAGCGGAGCCTGCCCATGCCCTATGCTCATTCCGACAAGACCCAGCTGACTGCCGACGACGTGCGCACCCGCCTGAAGCTTGAGGGCGGCAAGCGTTTCGTGATGCACACCGAATTCGCCCCTGCAGGCGACCAACCCACCGCGATCAGGGAACTGGCGCAGGGCATTCTGGACGGCGAGCGTAACCAGGTGCTGCTGGGCGCCACCGGCACCGGCAAGACCTTCACCATGGCCAAGGTGATCGAGGAAACCCAGCGCCCCGCCATCATCCTCGCCCCCAACAAGACGCTGGCGGCGCAGCTCTATGGCGAGTTCAAGGGCTTCTTCCCGGACAACGCGGTCGAATATTTCGTCTCGTACTACGACTACTACCAGCCCGAAGCCTATGTGCCGCGCAGCGATACCTATATCGAAAAGGAATCGCAGATCAACGAACAGATCGACCGGATGCGCCACTCGGCCACCCGCGCGCTGCTCGAGCGTGACGACGTGATCATCGTGGCCTCGGTCTCGTGCATCTATGGCATCGGCTCGGTCGAGACCTACGGGGCGATGACGCAGGATCTGAAGGTCGGGAACGAATACGACCAGCGGCAGGTGATGGCCGATCTGGTGGCCCAGCAATACCGTCGCAACGATCAGGCCTTCCAGCGCGGCAGCTTCCGGGTGCGGGGCGATTCCCTGGAAATCTGGCCCGCCCACCTCGAGGACCGGGCGTGGAAACTCTCGTTCTTCGGCGAAGAACTGGAACAAATCACCGAATTCGACCCCCTGACCGGCGAGCGTACCGACACGATGGACCAGATCCGCGTCTATGCGAACTCGCACTACGTCACGCCGAAACCGACGATGCAGCAAGCGATCCTTGGCATCAAAAAGGAATTGCGCCAGCGCCTCGACCAACTGGTGGGCGAGGGCAAACTGCTGGAAGCACAGCGGCTGGAGCAGCGCACCAATTTCGACCTCGAGATGCTCGAGGCGACCGGCGTTTGCAACGGGATCGAGAACTATTCCCGCTACCTCACCGGCCGCGCGCCGGGCGAGCCGCCGCCGACCCTGTTCGAATTCATCCCCGACAACGCCATCGTCTTTGCCGATGAATCCCACGTCAGCGTACCGCAGATCGGCGGCATGTATCGCGGCGACTACCGGCGCAAGTTCACGCTGGCGGAACACGGGTTCCGCCTGCCCTCCTGCATGGACAACCGTCCCCTCAAGTTCGAGGAATGGGACGCCATGCGCCCGCAATCCATCTTCGTCAGCGCCACCCCCGCGGCGTGGGAGCTGGAACAGACCGGCGGCGTTTTCACCGAACAGGTGATCCGCCCCACGGGCCTTTTGGACCCCGAGGTCGAGATCCGCCCGGTCGAAATGCAGGTCGACGACCTTCTGGACGAGGTGCGCAAGGTCTCGGCCAAGGGCTATCGCACGCTGGTGACGACGCTGACCAAACGCATGGCCGAAGACCTGACCGAATACATGCACGAACAGGGCATCAAGGTCCGCTACATGCATTCCGACATCGACACGATCGAGCGGATCGAGATCCTGCGCGACCTGCGGCTGGGCGCATTCGACGTGCTGGTGGGCATCAACCTGCTGCGCGAGGGGCTGGACATTCCCGAATGCGGTCTGGTCGCGATTCTGGACGCGGATAAGGAAGGCTTCCTGCGCTCGGAAACCTCGCTGATCCAGACCATCGGCCGCGCCGCCCGCAACGCCGAGGGCCGCGTGATCATGTATGCCGACCGCATCACCGGCAGCATGGAGCGCGCGCTGGAGGAAACCAACCGTCGCCGCGCCAAGCAGATCGCCTATAACGAGGAACACGGCATCACGCCCGAGACGGTGAAGAAGAATGTCGAGGACGTTCTGGCCGGTCTCTATGCTGGCGACGTGGACATGAACCGCGTCACCGCCACCATCGACAAACCGATGCACGGCGCCAATCTCGAGGCCCATCTGGACGGGTTGCGCGAGCAGATGCGCAAGGCGGCCGAGAACCTGGAATTCGAGGAAGCCGCCCGCATCCGCGACGAGATCAAGCGTCTGGAAGCGGTCGACCTAGCCGTCGCCGACGACCCCATGGCGCGTCAATGGGCGGTCGAGAAAGCCTCGGAAGACGCGGTTCGCTCGCAGGGGCGGTCAACGGCCGGACGGCCGGGGCAGCGGGGTGGGAATGTGAAGAGAAGGAAGAGGTGAGTCTTTTGTTAGTCTTCACCAAACTTTTTCTGGCAGAAGCTCCTTCGCGGCATCAAGCGTTTCTTGATAGCGGTCATTATAGCGGCCTTTAAGTCGCTCAACTGACTCATTATAAAACGAAGTAGCGGAGCCGACTACTGATTGTGTCGACGCGGTAACCCACTCCCAGCTTTGAGCAAAGACTTCGGACTCAAGCAGTTCCGGAAAGTTTTCTTTGACTGTCGCCAATGCTTCGCCAGGTGCGGTGTATGCCGCTCTCCAAATCTCCGATGCGGACGGGAGGTCTTCTCGATCTGGTATTAGAGTTTCGGAACAATCAAAGCTTTCCATTGCCTCAATTTGTGCTGCCGTCGGATCCTTCTCTGCGTTGATAGCCGCCTCCAAGCCGGCCATTTCTTTTGCGTTTTGGCAGGCATCCTCGATTTCCAAGTATAATCCGCCAACAATTACTGCCGTACCCAGAAACGGAACCGCCTCACCAAAAGATGTTCCGATGTTTCTTGCCGCAGCTTTTCCCAGCCGTTCAGAGACACTTTTTCTCGTTTCTTTCGCGATTTTCTTTTGAGCCTTTCTTTTCCCAACACGCTCAGAAACCTCTTGAGTGGCGGCCGTTGTAATACCAACGCTGTTTAGGGCACCAGAAACCATCGCAAATGCGCCCCAAACTGAAAAGACAACGACATTCAATGCTACTGAAATACATAGCGTCACCGCCGCAAACAGCCTGAAAGCCAGCCTAATCCGTCGAGTCATGTCCTGAACTCCAATCTTTCAACAAACTTGTTCATCACGTAATTGGCGTTTGCACCAACTTTAGTCTTGCTTTCTCCAGCCAATTGCTTGCGCCTTCCGGACATGAAACATCGGGTTTTTGGTCTCTATGTGTGTTTGACTTGTTTCTGTGTCCTGACTGGCGAATGTGGGTCGATTGCTTTGGACGCCGACTGACTTTCGTTTATGAATGAGGTAGTCCCAATCCACCCTTGCCACCCACCCCTCCCTCCTCCACGTTTGAAATCACAAATTGTGATTCCAAACGGACGCTATGACGAACGCCAAGAACCTGCCCTCCACGCATGAGGTCCAAAGCGCCATTCACCGGGTGCGCGGCACCCGCGTGGTGCTGGCCGAGGATCTGGCACGGTTCTACGGAAAATCCGTGAGCGCCTTCAATCAGGCCGTCGCGCGCAACAAGGACCTGTTCGAGGGCTACCGCTTTCAGCTGACCGATGCCGAGGTGGCCGATTTGATATCACGGAATGTGATTTCAAAGCCCAAAGGCCGCGGTGGGCGGCGGGTCAATCCGTGGGTCTATACCGATTACGGCGTGGCCATCGCCTCGACCCTGTTCAAGGACCCGCGTGCGATCAAGATTACCCGCATGATCACCGAGGCCTTCGTCGACGGCGCCAACGCCCTGGCTGAAACCCCACGCAGCGCGCCCGAGATCCTGCCGCCCGAAGGCACTCCCGCCCCGCTGCTGCCCAATGGCGAGCAGTTGAGGGCGCTGGCCGAAAACATCCTCGATTCCGGGCAGCAGAGCCTGGTCGACTACATCGCCAACCCCACCACCAAGCGCCAGCAGGCGGTGGCGGTGATCATGAAGACGCTGGCCGAAACCGCAGGCGAAGAGGTGCGCACCCAGCACGAGCGCCTGCGCCTGCGCATCGCCGAACGGTTGGCCGCGGGCGATTACGCCGATGACGATGATCGCAAGCGGCTGATCGAACTGCTGCAGGCGATGAAGGGTTAAAGCCCCAGCTCTGCCCGCATCTTTTTCGTAAGCTTGGCCACGACCATCTCGTAGGACGTAACGATGTGGTCGCGCAGGGACGCGTCGCTGATCCCGCGTTCGTCGTAAACCTGCAGCCATTTCATGCCGCGCGAGGCCAGATAGGGCGCGGGGCGGATGCCGGGCTGATCCTGCAGTACTTCGTAGGTCAGATCGGTGGCCTTGAAAGTAAAGGCGTCCTTGCCGTCGTTCCAGCCGCAGATCGCAAACACCTTGCCGCCCACCTTCCACACATCCGCGTTGCCCCACTGCACAACGTGGCTTGTGGCCTTTAGAGAGGCGCAGAAGGCGTTGAATTCGTCCCGGGTCATGGGGCGCAGTGTCACCGACCCGCTCAACACTGGCAAGCGGGTAGCGATGGCCATGCCAAAGGGATCAGCCCTTGTCCCAGTGCGCCACCACATCAAAACCGGCCGGCGAGGGCGGTCCTTCCATGAATTCGGCGAAATGGCCCCACAGCTCGGCCACCTTCGGCGCATTCGCGTTCGAGGTTTCCTCGCTCTCGACCACCGAAATCACATATCCGCTGCCGTCTTCGTTCATCACGTTGGTAAAGCAATGCATGCCGGGCATGCCCATTATTTCGGCCTTCAATTCATTCATTTTTGCCGTGGCCGCCTCACGCGTTCCAGGCTTCATCTTGAATTGGGTTATTCTTGCAAACATGGTTTTTCTCCCTGTCTGTGGGCGAAATTGCCGCTTGCAGCTTAGCATACACGGGCAATTTTCCGTACAGACACAGGCAGAACGATCTCTGCATGCGGACGAGACAACCGCAGGTCAATCCACTTGGGGACGAACGAATTTGGCAGCGCCAATCTTACGTTGAGTTTGGCTGTTGGACCGGTCGGGCCTCGGCGCGACCGATTGAACTGGCGCCGGCGCGTTGAACCGATCTGTCGCGCCGGTTTCGCAGGCGATCCCGTTGCCATCGGGGTCGTTGCGCTCGTGATACCCCAATTGCCCCTTGCGCATCGGGCCAAGCCCGACCGAACGCGCCGCCTCGCAGCCCGCCAGCGCCCAAAGGTGCATCATCGCACCGGTGCGGTCATACTCGGACGTGCGCAGGTAGATACCCAAGGCGATGCCCGCAACGGTCACCGGCAGGGTCAGCACCATGAACAGGATGCGCCACGGCGAAAGCGCCCGCCGCCGCGTGGCGTCCGCCCTGCGTTGCCGCCGCAAGGCACGTCTGTCGGTAGCCGAGCCTTGGGCGGCCTTCGTTTCATCGATCATGCGCCGTTTCTGAACCAACACTGTGGCAATGCCGTGGCGCCGACACCGAACCGGCACACGGCGTCAACGCACCACATGCACCGCACATTTGGCGTGGCGCACCACATGGGTCGCCGTCGACCCCAGCAGCAGATCCTGCATGCCGGGCCGGTGCGAGGCCAGAATGATCAGGTCAGGCTTGTTGGAATCGGCCCAGTCAAGGATCGTACGGCCTGAATGACCCTCAACCACGACGCCCTTGGCGTTTGGCAGCTTTGCGGCCAGGGTGTTGAGCTCGTCCTGGATCGCCTTGCGCGCCTCGGTCAGATATTCTGCCGGCATATAGGAAATCGCATAGTCGGGAATGTGCTCGACCACATGCAACAGCGTCACCTTCGCATCCGGTGTCGCCAGGATCTTCGCCAGTTTCAGCGGCGCCGAGGTGTCACGCTCAGCATCGAAGGAAATCGGGACAAGAATATTGTGATACATGGCTCGCGCCTCCTTGAGTTTCGCCGGCAGAATGAAACGCCCGGCGGAAACGGACCTTGATCCAGGTCACGGTCAGCCGAAAGTTTCGGCAACGTCGTACATCACCGGCTCGAAACTTTTGCACAGTTCGTTGATCCGACGGTTGCGCTCTCGCATCTCGGGCGTCCGCAGCATGGCCAGAAAGTCCTCGCGCCGCCGCCACTGGGAATAATTCGCGATCCGAGTCTGGGCGTCGTTGACATGCAAGCCCGCGGCAATGAACCCGGGCTGCTTGGAAATGAAGTTCGCATAGGCGTCCGTCAGCGCTTCGAGCAGGTCCTGGCATGTGCCCGGCGTCATCTCGAACGTGGTGATAACGGTCTGAACATTCGCATCTTTTGAAATCCTGGGCATCTTGCTCCTCCTGTTTTGAGATCAAGATTATCACAGCTTTTCGTAAGGTCTCGGTTTTCCTGCATTGGCGGGAACGCCCCGGTTCAAGTGGCATTCAGAAAAATGAAAGCAAAGCTAACACTCTGTTAACCAAGATTGACGAATTTGCCTTCATGACCCGTTTGATCGCGCTTCTGCTCTCTTGCCTTCTTGCGTCCGGCCCGGCGCTGGCCGGTGCCTGGCTGCGCGAACAGAACAACGCGTTCACGGCCCTGTCCGTGACCGGGTTCCGCGAAGAGGATGGGGCGACCGCCTACAAGACGTCGCTGTACGCCGAATGGGGGCTGCGGCCGAACCTGACCATAGGGTTGGACGCCGAGGAACACCGCGATCTCTACGGCCATGCGCTGGTGTTCGCGCGGGTTCCCGTGGCGGATCTCGAAGAGGCGGGGCGTTTTGCCGCCGAATTCGGCATCGGCGCCCATCATCGGCAGCTTCAGGCCTGGGCGATGTACAAGGCGACATTGTCGTGGGGAAAAGGGTTCAAGACCCGGGTCGGCGGAGGGTGGATGGCGGTGGACGCGTCTTTTGAATACCGAACCCACGAGGCGGTGATCCGAAAGCTGGACTTTACCGCAGGCCTGTCCTCGCCGCGGCGCATCGACCCGCTGTTGCAGGTCGAAACCTCTTATGTGTCCGGGCGCCCGTTCTATTGGAGCGCCCGGCCATCCATCATGTATCGCCCGAAAGACGGCCCAAACACCTGGCTCGTGGGGCTCGAGAAGAACTCGTTCAAAGAGTCGGTCGGCCTCAAGCTATCCCTGTGGCGCGATTTCTGATCGCAGGCGACCGGCAGCGCTGAGACTGCCGGTCAACGGACGATCACCTCTCGACGCGCATGACCACAGTGACCTGACCACTCAGGCTTTCTGGCCACCGCAACCGCACCCGATCCTCTGCGCCACCCTGTTGCAATTGCACGTAAGGGGCCGCATAGCGAACCGCGCCCAGCGATGACTTGAGCGCCGCAACGGCCACAACACTGTCGCAACCGCGGGCTTGCCCGCCAAAGGGCAAGGCGCCACCGGAATCGACCAACCAGGCTTGCGCGGCCGAGTTCTGTTCGTGGCGCACCCGCAGAGGGTTGGCGGTTTTAATGGTCACGTTGTGATAGGTATTGTTGGCGAAGGTGACGTTGACAAAGCGGTCTGGGTCCAGCCCGGCAAAGCTGGTGTCGACGCGATCCACCCGATCGATCTTCCCATTGGCGGTACGGAACTTGTTGCCCGTAACCGTCAGCCCGTTCAGGAAGTGGCCGCTTCCATAAGGCCGGATCACGATATAGCTGAACCAGGCCGCGACATCGCTGCTGTAGAAGATGTTGTCGGTGATGCTCATGGCGCTGAACGAAAAGCCCGAGGCATAGTCCGGCGCCGCATCTCGTTCGTTGGTCCATTCGACAAAGCAGTTGTCAATGTAATTCTCGGCAATGGCTGAGCTGTTGTACGTGCCGATCATGACCAACCCGGCGTTCCGCACCCCGTTCGGAACGCTGTCCCCCTGAAAGAAGTGGTTGCCTAGGACAAGGTTGTTGTCGCCGCCCAGCACCGCAAAGTGATGGAACCGCACCGCCCGGTTGTGGCGCAGCTTGACGTCATTGGCGTTGGCATTCAGCGCGATCGAACTGCGATCCGGCACATCCAGGGCCTCCTCGCTGGACAGAAACTGACACCCGTCGATCAGCATCCCCTGGCAGCCCACCCCGATCGAGGTGATGCCGCGATCCTTGGGCCGGCTGACGAAACAATTCTTCAATACGAAGGTGTTGCCACCCGGTGCCAAGCGAATGCCGCTGGACCGGCCGTTGCACTGGAATTCGATGTCCTCCATGCCGAATTTCTGCAACGCGCTGAAGCCGCTGAAGTCCAGCAGATACTTGAAATCCACGAAAGTGTAGGTCTGTGTTCCGGCGGCGTCATGGATCGGAGCGTTCAACGTGATCTCGTCCGCGCCTTCGTTTTTGGACCGCACATAGATTTCGCGTCCGACGCCGCTTCCCTGGACCAGGGCGCCGACCGGAATGTTGGCAACGTTTGCCACGTTGGTCAGCCTGTATGGATCCGCCGGATCATAGGTCGCGGTCGAGGTGAACGTCTGGGTATCCCACGCAGTGCTGTCCTTAACGTCGAACTGCCCGTTTCGGATCACGCGGCGGGTGGAATAGCTGGAGCGGTTTGGCACGGCGGCCTGCATGTCGATGCGGGCCGAGACCGAAATCTTGCGGCCGCACAGATCCAGCGACTCGTGATCGACGTTGTTCAACAGCGCCTGAAACGCCTTCTTGAAGGCAAGTGTTTCGTCGCCAAACGCCGTGACATAGGTCGACAGGTCGAAATTCTTGGTCAGCAGCAGCATCCGGTCATCGGGCATAATGACCGTACCTTCGAAATCGACCTCCGAGTCCAGCCCCACGTCCTGGCCTAGGTAATAGACGCCCTCGGGCACGTAGACCCGGCGGCCGTTTGCAGCCTGATCGGCCGCCTCGAAGGCGGCAGAATCATCAGTGACCCCATCGCCCACGGCGCCGAAATCGCGCACGTCCACCAAGCTGATCATGTCGCGCAGAAACACGCCGGTCACGTCGGTGATCTCGATGTCATCGACGCGCACCACGGCCCCGTTGGCGCCTTCGATATCCAGCCCGAAATGCCCATAAATGGCCGACATGCCCCACGGCATGTCCACGCCGGAGCGCTGGCCAGTGCCGACGATGGCCGTGATCTCGTGAACCAAGCCATAGGCCGTCAGTTGCGTGGCAGGCCCCTGTTCAACCAGTCCCGGAACATGCATGTCGCCGGCACCGCCGGCCCAACCGGCAATCCGTACTTGCGGCAGCGGACCGCTGACCGCCTTGACCCGTGCCTTGATCTGCAAATAGCACCCTGGCAACAGCGGTGTCTGTCCCATATAGCGCAGCTGCTGGATTGTATTGACCTTCAAGATCTCCAGGCACCCGCCGAAATCCGCATCCGCCGGCACAAACGCCCCCGAACCCGATCCATCGTATGTGGGCGTACCGGGCGTCCCGTCGCCGCTTGACCATACATCCAGACCATTCGCGAATTGCGGCGGCATGAACACGATGCCGTCGGTGATTGCCTTGTTCATTGAATACCCTTTCCCAATCGCGCCACGCTCCAACGCAGCACATACCCATTCCCCGGCCCGGATGTTTCCGGACACACGGGCTTGAGATATCGGAAAGGATTTAACCGCCGCTCACGGCACCGTGACGGTGGGTGTTGCGTCAGGCCGCGGGGTCGGCGTTGCCCAGAAGGAGAACGCCATTGATTTTCCAGCCGCTCTCCCGCTGCACCATCTGATAGTCCAGGATATGCGCCCGACCGTCACCATCGACCACCATAACCTTTTGCCACCAATGGCCGTCGATCTGACGCAGGTCGAGAAACCTGACATCGGCCGGTCGCCAAACCATCGGATAGCCGTTGCGCACCATGGCACCGAAGTTTTCGGGCGTACGAAACAGGGTCTGGATTCCGGGGCTGGCGTAGGTGAAAGCGGTAACGAAGTCATCCGCCTGGAACGCCCGCATCTGGGCGCGGATATTAGCCTCGATCTCGGCGTTCTGGGCCAGGGCACCGGTTGCCATACCGGCGATCAGAGAAACGGCAATCAACAAACGACGCATGGGGCCACCTCCTGTGTCAGATCGTAGCCCCGGGCGCGTTCGGGTCAAATCAGGCCAATTCTCCGGCCAGGGCCTTATCGATCAGGGCGATGGTTTCCGGCACGCCATAAAGCGCGATGAACCCGCCGAAGCGCGGCCCCTGGCTGGCGCCCAGCAGCACCTCGTACAGCGCTGTGAACCAGGCGCGCATCGGATCGAACCGTTCGCGGCCGATCGCATAGACCACCGATTGCAACGCTTCGTCTTCGACCGGGCCGTCATAGGTCTCCAACGCCGCCTGCAATGCCTCCAGCGCCTCGCGCTCCTGCTCGGTCGGCAGGCGGAACGTGCGGGTCGGCTTGACGAAATCGTTGTAGTAACGCACCGCGAACCCGGCCGCCTGGTCCAGGTCGGGATGGGTCTCGGGTGTGGCCTCGGGCGCATAGCGGCGGATGAAGCCCCACAGCGTCTCCTTGTCCTCGGCGCCGGATACCGAGGCCAGGTTCAGCAGCATGGCAAAAGGCACGATAAGGGTAGATTCAGGCACCTCGCCGCCGTGGATATGCCAGACGGGGTTGTTCAACTGCGCCTTCAGCTCCTGCCCCGGATAGGCCCGCAGTTGCTGATGATATTCGTCCACCGCCTTGGGGATCACGTCGAAATACAGCCGCTTTGCCGTCTTGGGCTTCTGGTACATGAAGTACGACAGGCTCTCGGGCGCGGCATAGGTCAGCCACTCCTCCATCGACAACCCGTTGCCCTTCGATTTCGAGATCTTCTGACCGTGCTCGTCGTTGAACAGCTCATAGCTCAGCGACTCGGGCGGCTGCTTGCCCAGCGCCCGGCAGATCTTGGAGGATTGCGTGACCGAGTCGATCAGGTCCTTGCCCGACATCTCATAATCCACGCCCAGAGCGGCCCAGCGCAGCGCCCAATCGGGCTTCCACTGCATCTTGACGTGACCACCGGTGACCGGGATCTCGACCCGCTCGCCATCGGGTTCTTCGTAGACGATGGTGCCCTTGGCGACATTGCGCTCCAGCGTCGGCACCTGCAACACATGGCCCGTCTTGGGCGAGATCGGCAGGAACGGCGAATAGGTCTCGCGCCGCTCGGGGCCGAGCGTCGGCAGCATGATCTCCATGATCTTGTCGAACCGTTCCAGCGCCACCAGCAGCATCTCGTCAAAGCGCCCGGAGGTGTAATACTCGGTGGCCGAGGCGAACTCGTAGTCGAAACCGAAACTGTCGAGAAACTCGCACAGCCGCGCGTTGTTGTGCTGGGCAAAGCCCTCATGCGTGCCGAACGGATCGCGCACCTTGGTCAGCGGCAGGTTCAGGTCCTGCTTCAGCTCTTCCTGCATCGGCACGTTGCCGGGCACCTTGCGGAACCCGTCCATGTCGTCGGAAAAACAGATCAGCTTGGTGGGGATGTCGCTCAGCTGCTCGAAGGCGTGACGCACCATCGAGGTCCGCGCCACCTCGCCGAAGGTCCCGATATGCGGCAGGCCCGAGGGGCCATAGCCGGTCTGGAACAGCACATATCCCTTTTCCGGGGGAGCCTTCTGATAGCGTTTGAGCACCCGGCGCGCCTCTTCGAAAGGCCAGGCCTTGGACGACATCGCGGCTTCACGCAGTTCAGACATTTGATCGGGTCTCCATCGGGACAAACAGCGCCGGCCACCCCATGCAACCGGACCACCCCTCCTATTGTGCCGGTGCAGCATAAGTCAATAAAGCACGCCCCCTCTTGCCCGACAAAACTGCTGTTTTTCGCAGCAACCTCGCACCCGCCAGGTCCTGCCGCACACCAGGGTCGTTCGGCGCGTTCGCAAGAAGCGGTTGAACCCTGCTGCGCGCGCTCCTATCGTGCCGCGGCAGACAGCGCAATTCAGGACGAACCGATGACCCAAGCCGTTGCCCACCCCATGTCGCCCCAGGACTGCCTCGTGGCAATCATGGTGGCCGTCTCCGCATCTGACGAGAACATCCGCACGGCCGAACTGGTCAAGATCGAGGCTGCGGTGAATATGCTGCCGGTTTTTGCCGAATACGACATCGACCGCATGCGGCGCGTCTCGCAGATCGTGTTCGACCTTTTCGAGCAGGAAGACGGCCTGGATGCGCTATTCGGTCTGATCCGAGACAACCTGCCGGAGCGGCTGCATGAAACGGCCTATGCGCTGGCCTGCGACGTAGCTGCCGCAGATGGTGCGCTAGCCGAAACCGAGCTGCGCCTGCTGGAAGAAATTCGCTATGAATTGAGCATCGACCGCCTGCATGCCGCCGCGATCGAACGCGGCGCCCGGGCCCGGCATACGGTCTGACGCGATTCGGTTCAGCTTCCGTACAGCGCGCCCCAGCGTTCGATCAGCGCCTTCTGCAGCCTGCGAGACCGACGGTTCCAGCTGCGCGCGCCGTCGGGGCGTTCCCGGGCTTGACGCGGGATAGTCGCACGGTGCGCCATGTCGGCGGTGAAGATCGCAAAAGCCAGATCGGTTCCGCCGGCCGTGGTCAGAAACCCGCCAAGACCGGACACGAAGTTCAACGTCCCGGTCTTGGCATCGACCCGGACCGGGTTTCCGACCACACGCCTCCCCTTGGCGTCCGTCAACGTGAACGGCTTGAGTAACGGCCGCAGCAGCCCATCCTGCCGGGCGGCGACCAGCGCCTTGACCAGATCCGAAGGCGCCATACGAGACGCTTCACCCAGACCCGAATGATCCACCATCGCAATCCGTCTGGTCCCGTATTTTGCGGCGGCCCAGCGGTTCATTTCGGCGGCGGATGCCGCCAATGAACCCGGGTACACCCCGCGCGCCCTTGTCGCAGCCATCCCCACCATCTCGGCCGTCAGGTTCGTGGAATATTTGAGCATGCCCTTCAGGATGCTGTCCAACGCATCGCTCTGATGCACAACCAGCACCTGTCCCCGTGGGGCCTGCCGCGTGACCTGCACCCGGCCCAGAACGATCCCGTTTACCCGGGCCAGCGTTCGGAAAACGTCGCCGGCATAAAGCGCCGGCTTGCGCACCGGCAACCACCGCGCGCCGCCCTTGCCCAACGCGCCCTTGGCCACTGTCCACCGGTCCTGCCGGGCGCTGCGTTGATAGGTGTAAATCGGCAGACTGCGCGGCTCGACCCGAATCCGCGCCATGTCCACGGACGGGGTGTAGTTGGCGCTGCGCGCATCCATCGACACGTCGTACCCCGAAGTCCCCAGTTTCCACTCGAAATGCACGCGGTTGAAGTTCAGCGAGATACCGCTGACCGACGGACTGTAACCCACATGGTCCGGCTGACCCGGGTCAATGCTGAACACAAAGGGCAAGGCCCCGTCATACACCTTGAAGGCGCCGCGCACCTCGGTCACCCCGGCCTTGCGCAGATTGGCGGCCATACCTGCCAGCGCATCGGTATCCAACAGCGGATCACCGCCGCCCGCCAGAATCAGATCGCCCTTCAGGATACCGTTCTCGATGGGTCCATCCGCAATCAGCGCCGTCTCGAACCGATGGTCTGGTCCGAGCACATCCAGCGCGTAAAGCGCCGTCAGCGCCTTGGCGACGCTGGCTGGCGGCAACCCCTGATCGCCCCCGAAAGCCTCCAGTTCTGCGCCTGTTTCGACATCGGCTACGGCAAAGACCACCTCGCCTTTAAGGCCCGCCGCCGCAACGATCCTCTCGGCCGCGGAGAGCTCGGCACCCCGAGCAATCGGCCGCAACGACACCGCTGGCGCACCGGCCGCGCCGACTGTGGGGATCAAACTGGCCCCCAATCCCCCCAAAAATACACGGCGCGAAAAACGATCAGGCATGGGTCAATTAAAATCCCATAGATCAGAGCAGACAACTACTCAAATCCAATATGCGCCAACAGGGGCCATTCCGGCAACACTTCAACCTGTCCATTCGCCGCTGGAACGAATCTGGGTCGAACTGACGTCAATCATCGGCACGTTCACGAAACACCAAGCAGGAGAGTCGGCACGACCCAGCAGGTGCCGTGCAGTCCCGTCGATGCGATACCGCGCATAGATCCGCGCCGCGGGCGACATCCGCGCCGAGATCCTGTCTCCGGGCCGGGCAACAACACCGACCGAAACGTTGTCCATGATCCAGCGCCAGTCCTTCCAAAGGTGGAACTGCGCGAGGTTGTCGGCGCCCATCAGCCAGACGAACCGGACGCCGGGATACAGGCGGCGCAGGGCGGCCAGCGTATCGGCCGTAGCCCGCGTGCCGATGCGCGCCTCGATATCCGTGACCGCGACGCGGGGATGACGCAAGATCGCGCGCGCCGCCTCCATGCGGCGCATCAATGGCGCGGGACCGCGCTCCTTCAGCGGGTTGCCCGGCGACATCAACCACCAAACACGGTCCAGCCCGAAGGCCTTCATCGCCTCCAACGTCGCGTGGACATGCCCCGCATGCGGCGGATCGAATGACCCGCCGAACAAGCCAACGACCTGCCCGGGCCGCGCGAATGGGATGGCGCTGCGAAACATCCTCCGTGGATGTTCAGAACCGGGCGGACTTGTCAATCCAAGGCCGCCACCGGACGGCGAGCGAATGCACGGAACGCATCAGCTTGCCCCGCCTGCCATGCTTGGCTATCAAGCGGGTCAACCCGAATTCCCCGATCCAGAGGACGTGACATGGCCGCCTATCAATATGTCTACCACATGCAGGGTGTCTCGAAGACCTATCCCGGTGGCAAGAAGTGTTTTGAGAACATCCACCTGAGCTTTCTGCCCGGCGTGAAGATCGGTGTCGTCGGCGTCAACGGCGCCGGTAAATCGACCCTGCTCAAGATCATGGCCGGCCTCGACAAGGACTTCACTGGCGAGGCGTGGGCCGCCGAAGGCGCCAAAGTGGGTTATTTGCCGCAGGAGCCGCAGCTGGACCCGAACCTGACCGTCCGTGAAAACGTCATGCTGGGCGTGGCCGAGAAAAAGGCCAAGGTCGACCGCTTCAACGAGATCGCGATGGAAATCGCCGAGAACTACTCGGACGAGTTGATGGAAGAGATGACCGCCCTGCAGGACGCGATCGACGCGGAAAACCTGTGGGATCTGGACAGCCAGATCGACGTGTCGATGGAGGCGCTGCGCTGCCCGCCCGACGATGCCGATGTCACAACCCTTTCGGGCGGCGAGAAACGCCGCGTGGCGCTGTGCAAGCTGCTGCTCGAAGCACCCGACATGCTGCTGCTCGACGAACCCACCAACCACCTGGATGCCGAGACCATCGCCTGGCTGCAGCAACACCTGATCGACTACAAGGGCACCATCCTGATCGTCACCCACGACCGGTACTTCCTGGATGACATCACCGGCTGGATTCTGGAACTCGACCGTGGACGCGGCATCCCGTACGAGGGCAACTATTCCTCGTGGCTGGAACAGAAGGCCAAGCGGCTGGAGCAGGAAGCCCGCGAGGACAAGTCCAAGCAGAAGACCCTACAGCGCGAACTGGAATGGATGCGTCAAGGTCAAAAGGCCCGCCAGGCCAAATCCAAGGCCCGCATCAACGCCTACAACGAACTGGCCCAGCAATCCGAACGCGAAAAGCTGTCGCGCGCCCAGATCGTCATTCCCAACGGCCCGCGCCTGGGCAGCAAGGTGATCGAGGTCAACGGGTTGTCCAAGCACATGGGCGACAAGCAACTGATCGAGGATCTCTCGTTCAGCCTTCCGCCGGGCGGCATCGTCGGCGTCATCGGCCCCAACGGCGCCGGCAAGTCGACCCTGTTCAAGATGCTCACCGGCCAGGAAAAGCCCGATGCCGGCACCATCGAATACGGCGATACGGTGCAGCTGTCTTATGTCGATCAATCGCGCGACGACCTCAACGACAACGACACCGTGTGGGAGGCCATCACCGGCGGCGCCGAGATCATCCAACTGGGCGATGCACAGGTCAATTCCCGCGCCTATTGCTCGTCGTTCAACTTCAAGGGCGGCGACCAGCAGAAAAAGGTCTCGCTGCTGTCAGGGGGCGAGCGCAACCGCGTCCACATGGCCCGCCTGCTGAAAGAGGGCGGCAACGTCCTGCTGCTGGACGAACCGACCAACGATCTTGACGTCGAAACCCTGCGCGCGCTGGAAGACGCGCTGGTCGATTTCGCCGGCTGCGCGGTCGTGATCTCACACGATCGTTTCTTCCTCGATCGGATCTGTACGCATATTCTGGCCTTCGAAGGTGACGCCCATGTCGAATGGTTCGAGGGCAACTTTGCCGACTACGAGGAAGACAAGAAACGCCGCTTGGGGCCGGATGCGCTGGAGCCCAAACGGCTGAAGCACAAGAAGTTCGCGCGATGAGACAGTTGGAATGAGAATACGTTTGCGGATATGTCCGCCCCGTGATCGTGACAGGGTCAATACAGGCTGCTTCGCAGTATCGAAAGGCTAAAGTGATGATTAGAGCATCCAAGCGACGCATCCAGCATTGCCGTTCGCTACTTCAGGAGAGGCTCGCCTTGCTGGAATCTAAACTTTCGCGGTCTTTCGAGCGCAAAAAGAACGCGATCAATCGCCAACTGAACTATCACCGTGGACGGCGCGAAGTTCGGCAAACGGGTTTTTGGTTCGTGGACATCCCGCGCACATCATCTTCGTCCATTCGAGCGCAACTTGGTGAAAGGTTTGGTATTGGTCATGGAAAGCTGAATATCCCCGAAAAAGACAAAGCGACCGAACAGATTTTTGAAGACCACCTGACCGCCGTTGAAATGCGCGACCTCCTTGGCGTTGAACTCTGGGAGAAGATCTTCACTTTCACGGTCGTGCGCAATCCGTGGGAGCGGATTCTGTCTCTGTACATGTACATGCGAAAAAACACGTCAGCTGTGGACGATTTGACATTTGAGCAGTTCGTGAAAAGCATCCATCAGGAACGTCTGTCCCCGGGCTCAACGATATTTACGTACCGTCCACTGACGCGAACGTGCCTGGAATTCATTTCTGATGAAAATGGCAAAATCATCGTCGACAAGATCGTTCGCTTTGAAAACCGACAGGAGGAATTGCCGAAAATCGGACAACAAATCGGCTGCCCGGAACTCGGCTCTCTGAAAATCAACAGCGCGCGTCCGCAGAAATCAAGGTACCAAGACTCTTACACTGACGAACTTCGTGATTTGGTCGCTGAGATCTATGCGCAGGACATTGACTATTTTGGCTATTCGTTCGACGAGCCGACGGACAACCAAGACTCAAGCAGCGCGGATAGCGGTTAGGTAGGTTTCGGCTCTGCTACAGAAGGCAGTAGCGTCGAAAAAATGCCGCAAATACCTTTTCGCTCGCCGACAGTCGGATAAACTGAACAAATAGCCGCCATTACGCAAGACAACTGGCTTTTCCCATTGCTGCCAGGCCCAGACGAGGTTGAAATTGAAGAAACTGTTCGAAAAACTGCATCGTTCCGTTGATGAAGATCCGACACCCATCGAGCCGCCGATGCAGGAACAAGAGCTTTTCCTAGCCGCCAAGGAGCGGGTCTTGGAGGCGAACAACCGACCAAAGACACACAAGTCTTTTCTATTCTTCACCACGCATAAGTGTGCTTCGACCTTCGTCACCGCCCTGTTGGAAGAGCTTGCAGATCAAAGCGAATATGAAACCTTCAACTACGCCAGTGCGTATTGGGAACTGGGCGATGCGGTTGACTCGGCGGGCCTTCACATCCGCAAATTCCTTCCGCAGAACTACGATATGCTCTTCCGGCAATACGGCGAAATCTACGGCCCGCTCCGATTTCCTGTAGAGTTTCCCGGCCGGGAAAACTTCAAGCACATTTTCTTCTTTCGTGATCCGCGCGACGTCCTTGTTTCTTCCTTTTATTCATGGGCATATACTCATCCGGAACCCCTGAACACCAAGGCTCGCGAGAAATTCTTGGAGAAGCGCGCCAAGTTGTCCGAGGAAGGAATCGACGCATATGTGCTCAGGCAAGCACAGGAGTGGATTCTGCCGTTGTTCACGGAGTACCGAGAACTCGCCGAGACGGTTCCGGATGCCTTGTTCTTGACATACGACGAGTTCTCGCAACACACGGATGTCTTCCTGCGCAAGGTCACCGACTATCTTGAGATCGACCTGAGCGAGGAAAGCATTGAAAAACTGTCGAATTTTGCAAGCCCCATCCAGAAAGGCGCGCCAAAGCTGGAACACAAACGTTCGGGCAAAAGCGGGCAGTGGAAAAATGAGCTCAAGCCGGAAACCGCCGACGAACTGAATCGGATTCTTGCACCGATTCTGGACTATTGGCGGTTTTGATCCCGACATGTTCGCCCCGGTCGTGGTGACAATCGCCCTTGTCACCTGACCCGGGCAGTGCCATATACAACAAGCTTACGTTTTTCTACTTCGACCTACTGTCTCCGTTTTCGGCGTTCAGTCTATCGATACAGACAACGACGCCAGGCTGCCGCACTTCCGCGGGCAGCACCAAAACAGGAGACTACGGAATGCCCGCAGGCACCGTGAAATGGTTCAACACCACCAAAGGCTACGGCTTCATCGCACCCGAAACAGGCGGCAAGGACGTGTTCGTGCACATCTCGTCCGTCGAGCGTTCGGGCCTGACCGGTCTGGCCGACAACCAGAAAGTGACGTACGAGCTGCGTTCGGGCCGTGACGGCCGCGAAAGCGCCGACAATATCGAACTGGTGTAAGACCCTAAGGGTGGGCGCTCAAGCCCACCCTATCCCTTCACCCACGCCACGATCTGCCCGTCCCGCATCGCGCCGGACTGCCGCTTGGTCTCTTTCCCCCGCTGAAACTCCACCATCGTCGGGATACCCCGTATCCGATACCGCGCACCGGCGGATTGGTGTTTCTGAGTGTCCAGCTTGACCAACCGGGCCTGCCCGGCCAGCGTGTCGGCCGCTTTCGAGAACTCGGGTGCCATCATGCGGCAGGGTCCGCACCACGGCGCCCAGAAATCGACCACCAACGGCAGGTCGTCATGTTTTGCCGCCTTCTCCAATATGGCCGGGTCCACTTCGACCGCCTTGCGCGGAACCAACGCAGCGCCACAGGTCCCGCATTTAGGACCAGCCGCCAGTTTTTCTGCGGGTACGCGGTTGAGTTGACCGCATTCCAGACAGGTCAATGTCTTGTCAGCCATTCCGGCTCCCATATTCAACTTCTCGAATGCATATAGGCAGGATGGCCGATCGTGCAATGGCCGCACCAAACACGTTCCATCCGTATTTCACGACCAAGCAGCACAAGGCAATCAGTACTGAAACGTCGGTGCATCAGAAAGCCCGCGCG
This sequence comes from Ruegeria sp. BHSB172, assembly GCF_059613165.1. Classification (NCBI taxonomy): domain Bacteria; kingdom Pseudomonadati; phylum Pseudomonadota; class Alphaproteobacteria; order Rhodobacterales; family Roseobacteraceae; genus Ruegeria; species Ruegeria sp. BHSB172. The sequence goes on along the minus strand of NZ_JBXWRZ010000023.1, from coordinate 21,363 downwards.
AACTTTCTAGCGATCCTCTTTGACGGCTTCGACCAGCTCCAGAACCCTCGGGCCAAGGTTTTCCACGATCAACGCCACCCCTCGAGAGTTGGGATGAATGCCATCGGGCTGCATGTATGCCCGGGCCGCGCCCGGGTCGCCCCCAGCCGACAGCCCGGCAAAAAAACTGGGCGCAAAGATGGTGCCGTATTGTTGGGCCAGCTCCGGATAGATGGCGTCGAACGCGTCTTTGTAGTCCGCCCCGTAATTGCCCGGCGCCTGCATGCCGATCAGCAGAACCGGAACGCCCGCGGCCTGGGCCGTCTGCAGAATGCGCTCGAGATTGGTGCGCGACACTTGCGGCTCGATCCCTCGCAACAGGTCGTTGCCGCCCAGCGCGACGATCATGGCGTCGACATCCGGCGTCAGAGTCCAGTCGACCCGCGCCGCGCCGCCCGCCGTGGTATCGCCCGAGACCCCGGCATTGATCACCCGCGCCTCAACGCCGCGTTCCCGCAACCAGCGGGTCAACTGCGGTACGAACCCGTCCTGCTCGATCAGCCCATAACCCTGCGTCAGCGAATCCCCCAGCGCCGCGATGACGACCTGCTCGGCTGTGGCAGCAAAGCCGCAAACGGCAAATGCGCCCGCCGTCAGCACCTTGCGCAAATTCCGCATCGCTCCATATCCCATCTAAATCGCTCCAGCCGGATTGCCCGATGACTACACCCGTTCTGACCCTTGAAAATGCCGCTTTGACGCTGAATGGCAATGCCGGACCCATCGAAATCCTGCACGACATCTCCCTTTCGGTAGGCCGGGGCGAGTCTCTGGGCCTGATCGGCCCGTCCGGATCGGGCAAGTCGTCTCTGCTAATGCTGATGGGGGGGCTCGAACGGGCCTCGGCGGGCCGAGTTACGGCGCTGGGGCACGACCTGACCACGATGGACGAAGACGCGCTGGCCCGCTTCCGCCGTGATGCAATGGGTGTCGTCTTTCAGAATTTCCACCTGATCCCGACCATGACCGCTTTGGAAAACGTCGCCACACCGTTGGAACTGGCCGGCCACCGCGATGCCTTTGTCCGGGCCGAGGCCGAGCTGGACGCGGTGGGCCTGTCGCACCGGCGCGATCACTACCCTGCGCAGTTGTCCGGGGGCGAGCAGCAGCGGGTCGCCCTGGCCCGCGCATCGGCGCCGCGCCCGCGGATTCTACTGGCGGACGAGCCCACCGGCAACCTGGACGAAGCCAACGGCGCCGCGATCGTCGATCTGCTATTCGGCCTGCGCGACCGCTACGGCGCGACGCTGATCCTTGTCACCCACAGCCGAAGTCTGGCCGCCAGATGCGACCGGGTCGTGCACCTGCGCGACGGCCGCATCAACGAAGATACCGCGCAAGAGGCCGCGGAATGAGCCTGAGTCAGGCCGCGCGGCTGGCCCGGCGCGAATTGCGCGGCGGGCTGAACGGATTCCGGGTATTCCTGGCGTGTCTGACCCTCGGCGTGGCGGCGATTGCCGCGGTGGGGTCCGTCCGCCAAGCCATTCAAACCGGCCTGACGCAAGAGGGCGCGGCCCTTTTAGGGGGCGACGCGCAGATCGAGCTGACCTATCGCTTTGCCGATGATGCCGAGCGCGCATGGATGGAACGCACCGCGGCGGAGGTGTCCGAGGTAGTCGATTTCCGCTCGATGGCCGTGACCCGAAACGGGCCCGACCGCCTGCGCGGACTGACGCAGGTCAAGGCGGTAGACGACACCTATCCCCTGATCGGCACGGTTGTCCTGAATCCCGATATCCCGCTCTCCCGCGCGCTCGATGGTGAAGGCACCCGTCCCGGTGCTGTGATGGATCCGGTTCTGATCGAACGGCTAGGTCTGGCTATCGGCGACCGTTTTGCGCTGGGAACCCAGGAATTCATCCTGACCGCCGCCTTGATCCACGAACCCGATGCCGCTGGCGACGGGTTCACGCTGGGCCCGCGGACCCTTGTCCGCACGCGGGATCTGCGCGCCTCTGGCCTACTGCAACCCGGCACGCTGTTTTCCACCAAGTACCGGCTCGACCTGCCGCCCCAAGAGGATCTGGCCGCCGTATCGGCGCAAGCGGCGCAGGTCCTGGACGGGTCCGGTATGCGCTGGACAGATGCGCGCAACGGGGCGCCGGGCATTGCCGAATTCGTGGCGCGTCTGGGCGCGTTCCTCGTACTGGTCGGCCTGTCCGGGCTGGCAGTGGGTGGTATCGGCGTCTCGGCCGCGGTGCGCGCCTATCTTGCCCGCAAGATCGAAACCATCGCCACGCTGCGAATCCTAGGCGCCGACCGGGCCACGATCTTTCAGACCTACCTGATCCAGATTGGCGTTCTGTCGGTCTTCGGAATCGCCGCCGGCGCCTTGCTGGGCGGTTTGGCACCGGTTCTGCTGGCCCCGGTGATCGAGAGCCGCCTTCCCGTTCCTGCGGTATTCGCGCTCTATCCCCAGCCGCTGTTCGAGGCCGCGCTTTATGGCCTGCTGACCGCGCTTGTGTTCACGCTCTGGCCGCTTGCCCGCACGGAAGACGTCCGCGCCGCGACCCTGTTCCGCGATGCGCTGTCCGCGGCCCGGGTCCTGCCGCGCCCGGCATTCCTGCTGGCCACGGCCATGGCCCTTACTGCACTGATCGCCACCGCTGCAGTGTTCAGCGGATCCACGCGGCTGACGCTCTGGACGGCTGCAGGGTTCCTTGGCGCCCTGACGCTGCTGGCCCTTTCGGCCTTCGCTATCCAGCGGGTTGCACACTGGTCTGCCCGGCGGGCCCGAGGCCGCCCGGCCTTGCACTGGGCACTGGCCGCCATTTCCGACCCGCACGAAGGGGCGGCCCCGGTCGTTCTGTCGCTGGGGCTGGGCCTGTCGGTTCTGGCAGCCGTCGGCCAAATCGACGGAACCCTGCGCAACGCGATCTCGGGCAACCTGCCCGACGTGGCGCCCTCGTATTTCTTCGTGGACATCCAGAAGGACCAGATGTCCGGGTTTCTGGACCGGCTGGAAAACGATCCCGGCGTTACGCGGTTGGAAAGCGCGCCGATGCTGCGCGGCATCATCACCCGGATCAACGGCCGTCCCGCGCACGAGGTGGCCGGAGACCATTGGGTTCTGGAAGGCGACCGCGGCGTGACCTATTCGGAACGTCCACCCCGGAATGCACGCATCACGGCAGGCGACTGGTGGGCGCCGGACTATTCCGGCCCGCCGCAGATCAGCTTTGCCACCGAAGAGGCCGAAGAGATGGGCCTGAAACTGGGCGACACCCTGACCGTCAATATCCTGGGCCGAGACATCACGGCCACGATCACCTCGCTGCGCGAGGTGGACTTCTCGACCGCCGGCATGGGCTTTGTCATGTCGATGAACCCGGCCGCACTGGCCGGCGCGCCGCACAGCTTCATCGCCACCGTTTATGCCGAGGAACGGGCCGAGACCGCCATCCTGCGCGATTTGGCCGATCAATTCCCCAACATCACCGCGATCCGCGTGCGCGACGCGATCGACCGCGTCTCGGGCCTGTTGGCGGGGCTGGCGTCGGCCACATCCTATGGGGCGGGCGTGTCGCTGCTGACCGGGTTTCTGGTGCTGATCGGGGCGGCGGCCGCCGGTGAACCCGCCCGGCGCTACGAGGCCGCGATCCTCAAGACCATCGGCGCGGACCGCCGAAAGATCCTACTGAGCTTTGCGCTGCGCTCGGCCTTGCTGGGCTTGGCGGCAGGCAGCATCGCGCTGGCTGCAGGCGTACTGGGCGGGTGGGCCGTGGCGACCTACATTTTCGATACCCGGTACACGATCATCTGGCCCGCGGCCCTGGGGATCGTGGCGGGGGGGTTGATCGTCACACTGCTGGCGGGCCTTGCCTTCGCACTGCGCCCGCTGTCCGCCAGCCCGGCGCGCATCCTGCGCGCCAGTGACTGATAATCACCGAGCGCAAGTCACGGGCTGCAGAATCTTCAACAACGGATCGTTGTCACAGACCAACGCATCCAGCGTGATTTCGTCCAACGAAGCAAAAAACACCTCGGCTGCATCCTGCAGGGCCAGGCGCAACCGGCAGGCATCGGTCAACGGGCAGGTGTTGTCGGCATCCGCAAAACATTCGGCGATCGGCAAGTCGCCCTCGACATGGCGAAAGACCGACCCGATCCGGATCTGATCGGCCGGACGGCCCAGTTCCATCCCGCCGTTCCGGCCACGCTGCGTGCTCAGATACCCCAGCTGGCTGAGCTGGTTGATCACCTGCGCCAGGTGGTTTTCCGAGATGTTGCACACCTCGGCGATTTCCGACTTGGTCACCAGCCGGTCGGGATGGGCGGCGCAATACATCAGCAGCCGCACCGCGATATTCGTTCGTTTGGTGATCCGCATGAGATCCTCCCCCCGAAAAACAAGATGCAGCCTTATTGCACGCACCGCAAAAAAACGGTTTGACATACATCAATCGAAACTTCGGACAGCGCGTGAATGACTGACCCGTATTTCTTTGGCTATGGCAGCCTCGTGAATCTGGCCACACATGACTTCCCCGACCCGCATCCGGCCCTTCTGCGCGGCTGGCGGCGCGCCTGGTGCCACACCGACCTGCGCCCGGTGGCCTTCCTGACAGCGGTCCCCGACGCAAAGTCCGAGATCGACGGGATGATCGCCCATGTTCCCAAGAACGACTGGGCCGCGCTGGATGAACGCGAATGGGCCTATGACCGGGTCGCGGCCACCGAGCAGGTCAGCCATCCCCTGCCGCGCGAGATCGAGATCGCGGTCTATGCCGTCCCGCTACAGCGGCAGAATGATCCCAACCGGAATCATCCGATCCTGCTCAGCTATGTCGACGTGGTCGTGCAGGGCTATCTGCGCGCCTTCGGTGAAACGGGTGTCCGGGATTTCTTTGACACGACGGATGGCTGGAACGCCCCAATCCTGAACGACCGGGCCGAGCCGCGCTATCCGCGTCACCAGCAACTGCGCCCGGAAGAAACCGACCTGGTGGATGCCCACCTGAACCGCATCGCTGCGCAGATCGTTCAGGCCGCATGACAAAGGCGGGTCCAGTTCGCGCCCGCCTTGTCGTTTGTTCGAGTTCACTCACGCCTGCACGGCACGGGCCTATGCGCGCGCGCGGATAACCTGCAGCAACGGCAGCAGGGCCGCCATCTCGGGGCCACGCTCCATACCGGTCAGCGCCTTGCGCAGGGGCATGAACAGGCCCTTGCCTTTGCGGCCGGTCGCCTCTTTCACAACCGCCGTCCACTTGCCCCAGGTCTCGCCGTCAAACGGCCCCTCGGGCAGCAGTTCCATCGCCTGCGCAACGAATTCGCGGTCCTCCTCGTCGATAAGCGGCTCGGCGCCGTCGCGGCACAGCTCCCACCAACCCTTCAGGTCGTTCAGCGTGGTGATGTTCTCGCGCGCCATCATCCAGAACGGTTCGGCCAGTTCATCGGGCACACCGGCCGCGGCAACCGCGTCGGCAACCTTCTCGAGCGGTAGCGTCTGCAGATACCGGGCCGTCAGCGGGAACAGGTCCTGCACGTCGAACTTGGTCGGCGCCGACCCGAACCGGGTCACGTCGAAACCTTCGATCAGCTCAGCCATGTCGCTGCGCAGTTCCACCGGATCTGACGACCCCAGACGGGCCATCAGGCTCAACAGCGCCATCGGCTCGACACCCTGCTCGCGCAGATCGCGCAGCGCCAGAGTCCCCAACCGTTTGGACAGCGCCTCGCCCTGCGGGCCGGTCAAAAGCGAATGGTGCGCAAAGTTCGGAACGGTTCCGCCCAGGGCCTTGATGATCTGGATCTGGGTCGCGGTGTTGGTGACATGATCGGCGCCGCGCACCACGTCCGTCACGCCCATCTCGGTGTCATCCACCACCGAAGCCAGCGTGTACAGAACCTGCCCGTCGCCGCGGATCAGCACCGGATCCGACACCGAGGCCGCGTCGATCGACACGTCGCCCAGGATGCCGTCTTTCCATTCGATGCGCTCGTGATCCAGCTTGAACCGCCACACGCCGTTGCCGCGCTCGGCCCGCAGCGCCTCTTTCTCGGCCCCCGACAGGTTCAGGGCGGCCCGGTCATAAACCGGCGGCTTGCCCATGTTCAGCTGCTTCTTGCGCTTGAGGTCCAGCTCGGTCGGGGTCTCGAAGGCCTCGTAGAACCGGCTGATCTCGCGCAGCTTGTCGGCGGCCTCGGCATAGCGGTCCAGCCGGTCCGACTGCCGCTCGACCCGGTCCCAGTGCAGGCCCAGCCACTCGAGGTCCTGCTTGATCGCATCGACATATTCCTCCTTCGACCGCTCGGGGTCGGTGTCGTCGATGCGCAGGATGAACGTGCCGCCGGCCTTGCGGGCGATAAGATAGTTCATCAGCGCGGTGCGCAGATTGCCCACATGAATGTAACCGGTGGGCGACGGGGCGAAACGGGTCGTTGTCATGGATGTCTCCTGTTGGCGCGGCTCTTGTCATATGGGCGCGTTTTTGTCCAGCGATTGCTGGGCGGCCGACGCCGCCCGGGGTTGCCGGGACGCGCGGCCACCCTAGTTCATCACGCGTGATCACACAGGGAGACAGTTCAATGACACCGAAATTCACCCGCCGCGCCGCTTTGGGTGCCGCAGCCGCGCTGCCCCTTGCCGCCTCGGTCAAACCAGCCCTAGCCGCCGGACCGGGGGCCATGGCCAATTCGGCCGCCGCCCGCAGCTTCATGCTGGGCGATCTCACCGTGACGACCCTGCTTGACGGCAGCCTGCCAAGGGAAGGCGCCAAGGAAATCTTTGGGGGAGGCGCCTCGGACGAGGAATTCGCCCGAGTGTCGGCGGAAAACTTCATCCCTGCCGACAAGGCCCAGTTCTTCTTCACGCCCACGCTTGTGAACACCGGCAGCGAAATGATCCTGTTCGACACGGGCCTGGGCCAGGGCGGCATTCAAAAGGCCTTGGCCGATGCCGGCGTTTCGCCCGATGACATCGACGTGGTGGTTCTGACCCACATGCACCCCGACCACATCGGCGGGATGACCACGAATGACGCTCCGACCTTTGCCAACGCGCGCTATATCACGGCCGCGACCGAATATGACTTCTGGTCGGCGCAAGAGGCCGGAAACCGCGTCGGTGACATGGTGGCCGCCAAGGTCACTCCGATGGCGGACAAGATGACCTTCGTGGAAGATGGCGCCGAGGTCGCGCCGGGCATCACCGCCATGGCCGCATTCGGCCACACGCCCGGGCATATGGTCTATCACCTGGAAAGCAACGGTCAGCGGTTGATCCTGACTGCGGATCTGGCCAACCACTATGTCTGGTCCTTCGCCCATCCCGAATGGGAGGTTCGGTTCGACATGGACAAGTCTGCGGCGACCGCGGCGCGGCGCAAGGTTCTGGGCATGCTGGCCGCCGACAAGATACCGATGATCGGGTATCACATGCCGTTCCCGGCCGCAGGCTTCGTCGAACAGCGCGGTGAAGGCTTCCGCTTCGTGCCCGTCAGCTATCAGATGATGGGGTAAACGACGGCGCACCATTGGACTGCCCGCGCTTAGCGCGGGCTTTTCATGGATGGAAGTTCGACAAACAACAGTTGCTGGGTGCCGCTCTGCTGCTCTCAACGCTCGGTCTCGACGCACCCCGCCCGGGCTCAGGCCGCGCCTGCCAGTTCCGCCAGTTTCTGCCTGAAGGTCCCCACCAGGCTCGGCGCGGACTTCCCATCGTCGGGTTCCTCGTCGGCACGCAGATCAGGAAATTCCGGGCGCTTGATCGCTGCGGCCGGCATTCGGCGCCGTTCCTTTTGCATAATATCCGCGATCGAGGCATCCACGTCCGCCACATCCAAATCTTGCGGCGGCGACTTCATCGCTTTGTACTGCAAAGGAGCATGCAGCGGCTTGTCATAATCGTTAAACATCTCAACACCAACCAACTAACGTTTGGCACCCCACCACGGATGCTTTACCAGCGGCCCTGTCTTTCAAGATGCACGCGGCCGAAACGGCCAATCAAGGCAGGACCTGTACCAAATTATGTCGAAAAGATGTCATCGCAGCAAGGATCTGCGGGGCCAAAGCCTCTATCCGGCCAACAAAACACACAATGATGGATATTCAGATGACATTGTTTCTTTTCGCAAAACTAAACTGTGCATTTTGCCGCCCAAGACTCATCCCGGGCGTGCGGCTCACCCGCGATCCCGCCAGCGGTTCACGATCGGATAGCGCCGGTCCAACCAGAAGGCCCGTTTGGTTAGCCGGGTGCCCGGCGCCGACTGGAATCTCTTGTATTCGCTGATGTAGATTAGATGCTCGACCCGGCGGGCATCGGCCTCGTCGAACCCGGCGGCGACGCAATCGGCGATCGAACCGTCCCGATCCACGAGAATCTCAAGAATGCCATCCAGCACCGGATAGTCAGGCAGGCTGTCGCTGTCCTTCTGATCCTCGCGCAGCTCGGCACTGGGCGGCTTGTCGATGACCGAGGAGCTGATGACCTCGCCCCCCGGCCCTTTCATCCAGTCGCGGTGATTGGCATTGCGCCAGCGGCAGGTTTCGAACACCCGTGTCTTGTACAAATCCTTGATCGGGTTGTAGCCGCCATTCATGTCGCCATAGATCGTGGCATAGCCCACGGCGACCTCGGATTTGTTGCCGGTGGTCAGCAGCATCTCGCCGAACTTGTTCGAGATCGCCATCAGCAGCAGACCGCGCAGACGGGACTGGATGTTCTCCTCGGCAATGTCGGCCGGTCGACCCGCGAACAGCGGCTCCAAGGTCTCGGTCACGGCGGCGCGCGATTGGCTGATCGGCACATAATCGTACTGCACGCCCAGCGCCTTGGCGACGGCCTCGGCGTCCTCGAGCGACGCGGCACTGGTATATTCCGACGGCAGCATCACGCAGCGCACGTTTTCAGCCCCCAGCGCATCGACGGCGATTGTGGCCACCAACGCAGAATCGACCCCGCCCGACAGGCCCAGCAACGCCTTGGAAAACCCGGTCTTGGCCATGTAGTCGCGCAGCGCCTGCACCATAGCGCGATAGTCCTGCTCCCACGTGTCGGGCTGTTCCGCGACCGCGCCCGGCGCGATGGTCCAGCCCTGTTCGCCGCGCTGAAGATCGACATGAGTCACCGCCTCGTCGAAAACCGGCATGCGGAAGGCCAGCGCCCCGCCGGGATTCAGGCCAAAGCTGCCCCCGTCAAACACTTGGTCGTCCTGCCCACCGACCATGTTGAGATAGATCACAGGCAAACCTGTCTCGACCACGCGCGCGACCATCTGGTTAAGGCGCACATCGTATTTGTCGCGGAAATATGGGGACCCGTTGGGGATCAGCAGGAACTCAGCGCCGGTCTCGGCCAGCGTCTCGGCCACGTCCTCGTGCCAACCATCCTCGCAGATCGGGCTGCCGATCCGGGTGTTGCCCACGGCATAGGGCCCGCCCAGCGGCCCGGCATCGAACAGGCGCACTTCGTCGAAAACCGTTTCATTGGGCAGGTGATGCTTGAATACCTTGCTGACGATCCGCCCCTGGTTGAGGATCAGATAGGCGTTGTAGAGCTTGCCGTCCTCGACCCAAGGCCCGCCGATGGCCATGGCCGGCCCGTTCGCGCAGTCTGTGGCCAGTTGCCGCAACGCGTCCATGGCGGCGGCGTGAAAGGCGGGCTTCTGCACTAGGTCCTGCGTGTTGTAGCCGGTGACGAACATCTCGGGCAGTGCGACCAGATCGGCGCCCGCCGCACAGCCCTGCTCCCACGCGGACCGGGCCTTGGCTACGTTGCCCGCGATGTCGCCCACCGTTGGGTTCAGCTGTGCCAGCGTGATGCGGAAATGGTCGGCCATGTTTGCCCTCTTGCCCTCGTCACCTGCCAAGGCATTTAGCAGATCGGGCCGCAAGTGAAAGGCCATAGCGGCAAAACCCGTTGCCCGACCGGATGCTGTGTCATAGTTTTGCACGAGCGAACCCAACAGATGACAACCGGGCAGGCGGGACCCAGATGAAGCTTCTCAGGAATTCGATTGCCATCGCCGCGATGGGTGTGGCCGGCCAGTCTCTGGCGCAGCAGGGCCAGGTCATCGTTGCCGATGACGACGTGGGCGGTGTCTACGAGGGCACCTTCGAAAACGGTCTGCGCCACGGTACAGGCACCTACCGGCTGCCGGACGGGTTCGAGTATACCGGCGAATGGGTCGAAGGCGAGATCCAGGGCAAAGGGATCGCGCGCTACGCCAACGGCTCGGTCTACGAGGGCGACTTCGTCAAGGGCCGGCCCCACGGCAAGGGCAAGATCACCTTCGCCGATGGCGGCACCTACGAAGGCGAATGGGTGGACGGCGCGATCAACGGCACCGGTGTCGTGACCTATGCCAACGGCATACGTTACGAGGGCGGGTTCAAAAACGCGCAACACCATGGCAAGGGCGTGATGACCGACCCCGGAGGCTATGTCTATGACGGCGACTGGGTCGATGGCGTGCGCCAGGGCAAGGCCAAGATCACCTATGCCGATGGCGCCGTTTACGAGGGCGACATCAAGGCCGGGCAGCGCGACGGTCAGGGCACGCTGACGATGCCCGACGGGATGATCTATGCAGGTGAATGGTCCGAGGACCGGATCAACGGAACCGGACGCCTGACCCAGCCTAACGGAGACGTTTACGAAGGCCCGCTGGTCGACGGCCGGCGTCAGGGCGCGGGCAAGGTGACCTATGCCAATGGTGACATCTACGAAGGCGAATTCGACGATGACCGGCGCGACGGCAAGGGCACCTACACGGGCACCGACGGATATGTCTATTCGGGCGAATGGAAGGACGGCCAGATTCACGGGCTGGGCGAGGCGACCTATCCCGACGGCTCGGTCTATGTCGGCGATTTCAAAGCAGATCTGGCCGACGGGCAAGGGCGCATCACCTATCCCGACGGCTCCTCGTACGAAGGCGACTGGGTTGCCGGGGTAATCGAAGGCCGGGGTACAGCCACGTATGCCAACGGCACGATCTATAAAGGCCAGTTCAAAAACGCCCGCACTCACGGAAAGGGTGTTCTGACCCGCGCCGACGGGTCCAGCTATGACGGAGACTGGGTGGACGGCGTGCGCCAGGGCAAGGGCAAGGCGACCTATGCCGACGGCACCGTATACACCGGCGATTTCCTGAACGGCCAGCGCCACGGCCAGGGCGAGGTGGTGATGCCCAACGGCTTCAAATATTCGGGCGCGTGGTCCGAGGGCAAGATCACCGGATTTGGCGTTGCGACCTACCCCAACGGCGACGTGTACGAAGGCAATTTCGTCAATGGCAAGCGTCAGGGCAGCGGCACGATGCGCTATGCCAACGGGGAAGAAGAAACAGGCACCTGGGAAAACGGCGCGCTGACCGAATCCGGCGCCGAACAGCCGACCGAGGCTGAACCGCAAGCGCCCGAAGCCGAAACGGACCCGGATGCCGCCCCGTCGGACGGGTAGAACGTCACCATGGCACCGGCTTTCCGGCCCAGTCGAAGAACTGCCCTGTCTGCTCGGGACATAGACCATCGACAACCTGCATCAGGTTGCTCGCCGCCTCGTCCGGCGGGACCGCAGGGTGCCGGCCCAGGTATTTCTGCGTGAACGGGGTCTTGACCGTTCCGGGGTGCAGGGCGACGCAGATCGCATCCTTGTGGGTTCGGGCCAGTTCGATTGCGGCCGTATGCACGATCTGGTTCACCGCCGCCTTGGCCGCGCGATAACTGACCCAACCGCCCAGACGATTGTCCCCGATCGAGCCCACCCGTGCCGACAGTACCGCGAACACCGACCGCCCGTTGCGCGGCAACAGGCGATGCGCGTGTTTCAGCACCAGGGCCGGTCCCACCGCGTTCAGGGCGAATTGATCCATCATGGCCTTGGCCGAAACCGCCCGAATAGTCTTTTCCGGTTCCGCCCCGTCGATCTCGAGCGCACCGGATGCCACCAGAACAAGGTCGAACGGCCCTTCGACACGGCCCAGCATCTCGTCGGCCAGTTCCGGCTGCATCAGATCCAGCCCGTTTTCCGACCGCGACAGACCGACGACATGAACCGACCGCGACAGAAGCTCATTGCAGACGGCCCGGCCGATCCCGCCGCTTGCACCTATGACCAAAGCATTTCTCATCGCTCTCCAGCTAGCGGAGTTGCCTGCGCAATCAATCCCCGTTTCCGATCCTTTCGCGAAATCGGACGGCCGCGCATTTTCCTTCTTTTCATTCCCGGTTTGGGGTGTATAACCTCGAACCCATGATCAACCGCGCAGATATCCCCTCGTTCGACGCCACCGCCCGTGGCGCGTCCCTGCGTGGCCTACTGATCCTAATCCGCCTCTGAGCGTGCCATCCGGCGCGCCCGCTCAGAGGAGGACGCCTGCGCGCCAATGGCTTTAGGACAGACAAGAAAGTGACCCCCATGACCAACGTGACCGACCAAGACCGCGTCTTGATCTTTGACACCACTTTGCGCGACGGCGAGCAAAGCCCCGGCGCAACCATGACCCATGACGAAAAGCTGGAAATCGCCGAGCTGCTGGACGACATGGGCGTCGACATCATCGAGGCCGGCTTTCCAATCGCTTCCGAGGGGGATTTCAAGGCCGTGTCGGAAATCGCGCAGCGCGCGAAGAACGCCCGCATCTGCGGCCTGGCCCGTGCGAATTTCGCCGATATCGACCGCTGCTGGGAGGCGGTGAAACACGCCGAGAAGAACCGGATCCACACCTTCATCGGCACCTCACCACTGCACCGGGCCATTCCGAACCTGACTCAGGACGAGATGGCCGAAAAGATCCACGAGACCGTCAGCCACGCCCGCAACCTGTGCGAAGACGTGCAATGGTCGCCGATGGATGCGACCCGGACCGAATGGGACTATCTGTGCCGCGTGATCGAGATTGCGATCAAGGCCGGCGCGACCACGATCAACATTCCCGATACGGTGGGCTATACTGCTCCGGCGGAGTCGGCCGATCTGATCCGCAGGTTGATCGAAACCGTTCCGGGCGCTGACGAGGTGGTCTTTGCCACCCATTGCCATAACGATCTGGGCATGGCGACCGCAAACGCCCTGGCCGCGGTTGCCGGCGGCGCACGGCAGATAGAATGCACGATCAACGGCCTGGGGGAACGCGCGGGCAATACCGCGCTGGAAGAGGTCGTGATGGCCCTGCGTACCCGCAATGACATCATGCCGTGGAAAACGGGCATCGACACCACCAAGATCATGCATATCTCGCGTCGGGTGGCGACGGTTTCGGGCTTTCCGGTGCAGTTCAACAAGGCGATCGTCGGCAAAAACGCCTTTGCGCATGAAAGCGGCATCCATCAGGATGGCATGCTGAAGAACCGCGAGAATTTCGAGATCATGCGCCCCGAAGATATAGGCCTTTCGGGCACCTCGCTTCCGCTGGGCAAGCATTCGGGCCGGGCCGCGCTGCGCGACAAGCTGGAGACACTCGGCTACGAGGTCGGGGACAACCAGCTCAAGGACATCTTCGTGCGGTTCAAGGAACTGGCCGACCGCAAGAAAGAGGTGTTCGACGACGACCTGATCGCGCTGATGAGCGCTGATGACGCGACCAACGACCACCTGCAGCTGGTCTCGATGAAAGTCACCTGCGGCACCGGCGGTCAGGCCGAAGCCACGGTCGAACTGGAGGTCGACGGCAAGGATGTCATTGCCACCGAGCACGGGGACGGGCCGGTCGACGCCACCTTCAAGGCGATCCGAGTGATCTACCCGAACAAGGCGCATCTGCAGCTGTACCAAGTGCATGCCGTGACCGAGGGTACCGACGCGCAGGCCACGGTTTCCGTCCGTCTGGAGGAAGACGGCATGATCGCCACGGGCCAATCCGCGAACACGGATACCGTGGTGGCGTCGGCCAAGGCCTATATCAGCGCGCTGAACCGCTTGATCATGCGCCGCGAAAAGGCCGGCCCGGGCACGGATGCACGCGAGATCAGCTACAAGGATCTGACCTGATCAGAAATGGCAGGCAGGGCTCCCGCGCCCGCGGCAGCCCGGCTTCGCCGCGCAGCTTGACGGCCTTGGGCCTGGCACCGCTCCCAAGGCGCGGTGCCGGGCCCAACACGTTTGGCGGCATCTTCGATGCTGTCAGACGGGGCGGGAAACCATCGCCCCTGAAGCGCCGTCAGATCTTTGCGAACAGGTCGGAAAGACGCGCCGCCTCGTCTTCGATCCCGAAGGGTGCATTGACCACGAACATGCCCGAACCGATCATCCGGTGCCCCTTCCGCGCAGGCGGAAACCGAACTTCGTGCACGAACGTTTTGGGAAGATCCAGGCTCTTCAGTGCCGACACCATCGAAACGTGCCGATCGTCCGTCAGGATCGGGTACCACAGGGCAATGAGGCCCACGTTCCACTTGCGGTGCAACTTGGCGATCAGCCCAGGCAGGCGGCCATAATCCGCCTTAACCTCGTAGCTGGGGTCAATCAGCATCATCCCGCGCCGAGGTGTGGGCGGCAGAACCGACTGAGCCAGCTCGAACCCGTCCTGTCTGTACGTCTTGGCACCGCGCCCAGTCAGAGCCTGGTTCAGCGCCGCGTATTCCTGCGGGTGAAGCTCGGCGAAATGCAGACTGTCCTGCGGACGCAGCAGGCTTGCCGCAATCAGCGGCGATCCGGGATAGGCCGTTTCGCCAAACTGCGCCTGCACCGAGTGCAACGCGCGTGCCAGCGGGTGATCATCGGCAAACCACCCGTTGCTCAGCGCGCGCCCGATCCCTGCCGCTGCCTCTCCGGTCTGCACGGCCTCGGGGGCATTCAGGTGATACAAGCCCCGCCCCGAATGAGTCTCGAGATAGCTGATCGGCTTGTCCTTGCGGCTCATGTAGTCCAGCATCCATGCCAACAAAGCGTGCTTTTGCACGTCCGCTAGATTTCCCGCGTGGTAAATGTGTTGATATGAGAGCATGTTGCCTTCTAAAGTCCCTGTCAGAAAGGCGGAAAGGCGCTGACTTACGCGGAATCAGCCCTTTTACCGGGCGTCTTGGCACCCTATAAGTCATCCGTCCCGGAACCGTCGAGTCGCGGGCAGTAGAAATTTCTGACAGACAGGATCAGGGGAAATATGGGGATCTTCGACAGTTTGGGCGGCCTGTTCACAGCGGATATGGCCATCGACCTCGGGACGGCCAACACGCTGGTCTATGTCAAGGGGCGCGGCGTGATCCTGTCGGAGCCCTCGGTTGTCGCCTACCATGTCAAGGACGGGGTCAAGAAGGTTCTGGCCGTGGGCGAAGATGCCAAGCTGATGCTGGGCCGTACTCCTGGCTCGATCGAGGCCATCCGCCCAATGCGCGAGGGGGTGATCGCCGATTTCGACACCGCGGAAGAGATGATCAAGCATTTCATCCGCAAGGTGCACAAGCGTTCGACCTTTTCGAAGCCCAAGATCATCGTCTGCGTGCCGCACGGCGCAACGCCAGTTGAAAAACGCGCGATCCGTCAGTCGGTTCTGTCGGCGGGCGCCCGCCGCGCGGGTCTGATCGCCGAGCCGATTGCCGCCGCCATCGGCGCCGGGATGCCGATCACCGATCCTACCGGCAACATGGTCGTGGATATCGGCGGCGGCACCACCGAGGTGGCCGTTCTGTCGCTGGGCGACATCGTCTATGCCCGATCGGTCCGCGTGGGGGGCGACCGCATGGACGAGGCGATCATCTCGTATCTGCGCCGTCAGCAGAACCTGCTGGTGGGCGAATCCACCGCCGAGCGGATCAAGACCACCATCGGCACGGCCCGGATGCCCGATGACGGGCGCGGCCAATCGATGCATATCCGCGGACGCGACCTTCTGAACGGTGTTCCCAAAGAAATCGAGATCAGCCAAGCCCAGGTGGCCGAGGCTCTGTCGGAACCCGTCCAGCAGATCTGCGAGGCGGTGATGACCGCACTGGAAACCACCCCACCAGATCTGGCTGCGGACATCGTGGACCGGGGCGTGATGCTGACCGGCGGCGGCGCGCTGCTGGGCGATCTGGACCTGGCCCTGCGCGAACAGACCGGATTGGCCGTGTCGATTGCCGACGAAAGCCTGAACTGCGTGGCTTTGGGCACCGGCAAGGCCCTGGAATACGAAAAACAGCTGCGCCACGCGATTGACTACGAAAGCTGAGGCGCGCACCCTCTGATCCGAGGGTCAACGATCGGGCACGAGCAGCACGGGAAGGAGTCCTGTGGCAAAAGACCGGGCACAGCGCGACGACTATACCACCCCCCTGCGCCGCTTGTTCACGGGGATCGTCGTCTTGTGCCTGCTGGGCATCTTTCTGGTCTGGCGCATCGACAGTCCTCGGGTCGAGCGGTTCCGGGCGCAGGTGGTCGATACGGTGGTGCCCTCGATGGATTGGGCCATGGTGCCGGTGACGGCCACCGTTAACCTGGTGCGGGATTTTCAAAGCTATCAGCGGCTCAGCGAACAGAACCGCGAACTGCGCAGCGAACTGCGTCGCATGCGCGCCTGGAAAGAAGCCGCGCTACAACTGGAGCAGGAAAATGCGCGCCTATTGGACCTGAACAATGTTCGACTTGATCCGCGTCTGACTTACATCACCGGCGTCGTCATGGCCGACAGCGGGTCACCGTTCCGGCAATCGGTTTTGCTGAACGTCGGCGAGCGCGATGGCATCGTCGACGGCTGGGCCACGATGGACGGCATCGGGGTGGTGGGGCGTATCTCTGGCGTGGGGCCAGACACGGCGCGGGTGATCCTGCTGACGGACGCGTCCAGCGCGATACCCGCCACCATTCAACCGTCCGGCCAGACGGCGCTGATCCAAGGGGACAACACCCCGGCGCCCGTGGTCGAATTTCTGGAAAATCGCGAACTCGTGCGTCCTGGCGACCGCGTGGTGACCTCGGGCGATGGCGGCGTCTTTCCGGCGGGCCTGCTGATCGGCCAGATCGCGGAAGACCCCAGCGGCCGCCTGCGCGTACGCCTGTCGGCAGATTTCGAACGCTTGGAGTTCCTGCGTGTGCTGCGCTATCACGCGGCCGATCCAATCCGCGATCCGGGCGGGTTGGTCGGTCCGAAACGCCCCGAAGCGTTGCTGGTTCCCGATGACGAGGCCGCCGATGGATAGGGCCGCGTCGCGCCTGTGGATGATGCGGGGCCTCTATCTGGCCTTGGGCATGCTGGTGATGTTTTTCCACCTATTGCCATTGGACACCCGCCCCGATCGCTGGCCGTTTCCCGAATTACTGATTGCCTTGACCTTCGCATGGGTCCTGCGGCGGCCTGACGACGTTCCAACCCTCAGCGTGGCGTTCGTCATGTTGATGGAAGATTTGTTGCTGCAACGCCCACCGGGCCTGCTGGCAGCGCTGGTGGTCATGGGCGCGTCCTATCTTCGGTCGGCCGGGCCGGGCATGCGCGATATGGGCTTTGTAGCGGAGTGGACATCGGTCGGGGCGGTCATTGCGGCTGTTTTTCTGTCAAACCGCATCGTGCTGGGGCTGCTATCGGTCGAACAGGGGGCGTTGGCGCCGGTTCTGGTCCAGGCGGCTCTGACCGTGATGGTCTACCCGCTTGTCGTCATCTTCGGCCAGGGCGTTCTGGGCGTCCGGCGCCCGTCGGCGGTCGACCCGACGATCCGGGGGGGGCAGGCATGAAACGCCCCACCAGGGACAAAGGCCTGGCCCACAAACGCCTGACCCGGCGGGCCCTGGTACTGGGCGGCATGCAGCTTGCCTTTGCCGGGGGGCTGGCGGCGCGCATGCGGTACATGCAGGTCGAACAGGCCGATCAATACCGGCTGCTGGCCGAAGAGAACCGCATCAACATCCGGCTGATCCCGCCGACCCGAGGCCGTATTTATGACCGGAACGGACAGGTGATCGCGCAGAATTCGCCCTCGTACCGGATCGTCATCGTGCGCGAGGACGCCGGCGACGTCGACAAGGTGATCGCTGATCTGGCGCGGCTGATCCCGTTGAAGGAAGACGAGATCGAGCGCGCCAAGACCGAAATGCGGCGCACGGCCCCGTTCCTGCCCGTCACCTTGGCCGACCAGGTGACGTGGGAGGACATCTCGAAAGTGGCGATCAATGCCCCGGCCCTTCCTGGCGTCACGCCCGAGGTCGGCCTGACCCGCCAATATCCCCGCTACGAGGATTTCGCCCATGTGGTCGGCTATGTCGGACCTGTCAGCGACTACGACCTGAGCAAGATGGAAGACCCCGAGCCGGTGTTGATGATCCCGCGCTTTCAGATCGGCAAGGTCGGGCTTGAGGCCAAGAAGGAAGACCTGCTGCGCGGCAAGGCGGGCGCCAAGCGGGTCGAGGTCAATGCAACCGGCCGGGTCATGCGCGAACTTGACCGCCGCGAGGGCCAGCCCGGCGCTGACCTGCAATTGACCATCGACGCCGACCTGCAGGAATACGCGCAGGCCCGGCTGGCCGGCGAAAGCGCCGCCGTGGTCGTGATCGATTGTGAGACGGGCGATCTGCGGGCCATCAGCTCGACACCCAGCTTCGACCCCAACCTGTTCGTGCGTGGGATCTCGGTGGCGGATTACCAGGCCCTGACCCAGAACAACCATCGCCCGCTGGCCAACAAGACGGTTCAGGGCACTTATCCGCCCGGGTCGACCTTCAAGATGATCACCGCGCTGGCCGCGCTGGAGGCCGGCGTCGTGGGCCCGGGCAACACCGTCTATTGTCCCGGCTACCTGAAGGTGGGCAGCCGGCGATTCCACTGCTGGAAACGCGGCGGGCATGGGACCGTCGACCTTGAAACCTCGCTGAAGCGCAGCTGTGATGTCTACTACTATGACGTGGCCCTGCGCGTTGGGATAGACAGAATCTCGGACATGGCGCGCAAGTTCGGTCTGGGCATCAAACACGACCTACCGATGTCGGCCGTGGCCGCGGGTCTTGCCCCGAACCAGGAATGGAAACGGCGCGTCCACGGCCAGGAATGGCTGATCGGCGACACGGCCAACGCCTCGATCGGGCAGGGCTACATGCTGGCATCGCCCTTGCAGCTGGCCGTCATGTCGGCCCGGATCGCCACAGGGCGCGCGGTCACGCCGCGTCTGATCCGCAGCGTCAACGGGGTCGAACAGCCCACGGGCGAGGGCGCGCCGCTGGACGTGAACCCCCGCAACCTTGAACAGGTCCGCAAGGCGATGTTTACGGTCTCGAACGACCGTCGCGGGACGGCCTATCGCAGCCGCATCATCGCCGACGAGTTCCGGATGGCGGGCAAGACTGGCACCAGCCAGGTGCGCAACATCACCAAGGCCGAGCGCGCCGCTGGCGTGATCCGCAACGAGGACCTGCCGTGGGAGCGCCGCGACCATGCCCTGTTCGTCAGCTTCGCGCCCTATGACAATCCGAAATTTGCGGTGGCGGTGGTCGTCGAGCACGGCGGCGGCGGTTCCAAGGCGGCGGCGCCGGTCGCCCGCGACGTGATGCTGCAGGCGCTGTACGGTGGCACGCCCCCGCTCGAGGCCTATCCGGTGGCCGACCGAGAGCGTATCAAGGAACAGCAAAAACGCCTGGAAGGCGATCGGCGTCCCAAGGCGCGGCCCGAGAAGAAGGATCGCGCATGAGCTATTTAGAATATGCCGTAAAGACCACGCCGACCGGGCTGCGCAAGTTTCTGTACATGAACTGGCCCCTGACCCTGTTGCTGATCAGCGTCGCCAGCGCCGGCTTTCTGATGCTGTATTCGGTCGCCGGAGGGTCGTGGCGCCCTTGGGCGGAACCGCAAATGGAGCGTTTCGGCCTCGGCCTTGCGGTCATGTTCATCGTGGCGCTGATCCCGATCTGGTTCTGGCGCAGCATGTCCTTGCTGGCTTATCTCGGCTCTCTAGGCCTGTTGGTGCTGGTCGAGCTGTTCGGCACGGTTGGCATGGGCGCCCAGCGCTGGATCGACTTGGGGTTCATGCGGCTGCAGCCCTCCGAACTGACCAAGGTCACGCTGGTGATGGTGTTGGCTGCCTACTACGACTGGCTGCCTTCGGAAAAGACGTCGCGACCGCTCTGGGTGCTTCTGCCTCTTCTCCTGATCCTGATCCCGACCGCGCTGGTGTTGAAACAGCCAGACCTGGGAACCGCGATCCTGCTGCTGGCGGCCGGAGGTGGGCTGATGTTTCTGGCAGGCGTGCATTGGGCCTATTTCGCCGCCGTCATCGCGGCGGGGGTGGGCCTGATCACTGCCGTGTTCAAAAGTCGCGGTACCGACTGGCAGTTGCTGAAAGACTATCAGTTCCGCCGCATCGACACCTTTCTCGACCCCTCAAGCGACCCTCTGGGCGCCGGATATCACATCACCCAGTCGAAAATCGCGCTGGGGTCCGGCGGCTGGAACGGACGTGGGTTCATGCAGGGCACGCAATCGCGCCTGAACTTCCTGCCCGAAAAGCACACCGACTTCATCTTCACGACCCTGGCCGAAGAATTCGGCTTCGTCGGGGGCATCACGCTGCTGACGCTCTACGGGCTGATTCTTGTCTTCTGCCTTGTCACCGCCCTGTCCGCCAAAGACCGGTATTCGTCCCTGGTGACCTTGGGCATCTCGCTGAACTTCTTTCTGTTCTTTGCGGTCAACATGTCGATGGTCATGGGTCTGGCCCCGGTGGTGGGGGTGCCGCTGCCGATGGTCAGCTATGGCGGCTCGGCCATGCTGGTGCTGATGGTCGCCTTCGGCATCGTCCAGAGCGCCCACATCCACCGCCCCCGCTGACCCGAAAGGCTTGCGATGTCGATCAATGTCCTGTTCTCTGCCCGCCCTGCCCTGTGGCCGGTCTATGAACCGCTCTTGACCAAGGGCCTGTCGGGGATGGACGCCACCATCGCCACCGATCTTCCGCCGGAACAGGTGGACTATGTCGTCTATGCCCCCAATGGCGGTCTGCTGGATTTCACCCCGTTCAAGCGGTTGAAGGCGGTGCTCAGCCTCTGGGCGGGGGTCGAGAAGATCGCCGGAAACGAAACCCTGACCGTTCCGCTGGCCCGGATGGTCGATCACGGCCTGACTCAGGGTATGACCGAATGGGTGGTGGGCCACGTCCTGCGCTACCATCTGGGCATGGACCGGCACATCACGGTGCAAGACGGTGTCTGGGCCCCGGACCCTCCGCCTTTGGCGTCCCAGCGAACGGTCTGCGTGCTGGGGCTGGGGGCGCTGGGGCAGGCGGCGGCCGTGGCGCTGTCCAGACTCGGGTTCAACGTCATCGGTTGGAGCCGCACCGCCAAGACCATCCCCGGAGTCAGCGGCATGCATGGGCCTGACGGCCTGCGCCGCGCGTTGCGACAGGCCGACATCGTGGTTCTGTTGCTGCCCGATACCCCGGCGACCGAAAACACCCTGAACGCCGAGACGCTGGCCCTGC
>NZ_JBXWRZ010000022.1:0-49534 GCF_059613165.1 Ruegeria sp. BHSB172 | reverse complement strand
GGTGCGTGTCGATGACATGGTCGAGGCGGACGACCTGTTCACCAAGCTGATGGGCGACGTTGTTGAGCCGCGCCGCGAGTTCATCCAGAAAAACGCTCTGAGCGTCGAGAACCTGGATTTCTGAGGTGATGTATGACCGCCCATAAGCTTGCGCTCGCCGCATAAGCTTGCGCGCTTTGCTCAAAAGTCTGCGCGTGGCGTCGTACTCGAGCGCCATGCCAGTTCTTTGGGAGATTTCTGGAAGCCGACACTCATCCCCCGCGAGGGTTTGTAGATCCCACGCATCATGGTGCGCCGTGGCTATCGTGCGCCAGGAACTTCTGGATCGCGGTAGCCGCTCCGAAGCCCGTCGGCGGCCGCTTCCCCTCACATCGCTTGCGATATTTGCCGGGAAAGTTCGGCCAGCGCGCGGCCCAACGCATCGGCCGTGGCGGGCGCGCCGGATCCGGCAATCGGCGTCACGATATCGAAACGCCGCACGAACTCGCGAACGGTTCCTTCAGGTGATGAGACCGCGTATTGGCCCGACAATTCGAAATTGCCGTCGGCGCGGGCATAGGCCTGATCGACACGCACATCCAGCCGGACATCCGGGCCGGTATTCAGCGGCCAGGGCTCGGCCGCGACCGATGCGCCAGTTCGTTCGCTCAGTCCGCGTGCCAGGGCCGAAGTCATGCCACGCGCCGGATCATCGGCCCATTGAGCGCGATCTTGCGTGAACAGTGCCCCACCTTCGCCTTGCGCCACGATATCCGATCCTGCGGCGTAGGCCGGCAACGAGACCTGTCTCACCTCGATCGTGCGTGACCGCAGGTTGGCGGTGCGCTCCCCAGGAGGTGCCGCAATCAAGTAGCGCGGATCGTTTGCACCTGAACAGGCCGACAAAAGGGCAATCGGCAAAAGCAGTATCGCAGCTTTTTTCATGTCATTTTCCAAAAACCAGGGAATTCGGGTTCCGTTCGATCTTGCGGGCCAGCAAAGACACCGCCTGCGCGGCGGCCTTGACCTCGCGCAGAACGCTCAGCGTCTCGGTATTGAACGTCGAGTTGTCCCCGTAAGCGGCCAGCAGGGCTTCGGACTGGGCAAGCAGGCGCTCCAGCCGGGCGGTTAGGGACGGCAGATCCTCGGTCGCCGCCGAAACGGCTTCGGCGGCGCTGCGGGCCGAGGCCATCGCGGCGTTGGCATTGTCCACCATTTCGCCCTCGCGCAGGCTGGTCAGGGTCGCCCGCACCTCGTCGAGCGCCTCAACCATCGCCCCGGGGAGCGCACGGGCGTCATCGGTTCCGATCAAAGCGTCGGCACTGGACATCAACTGATTGGCGGCCCGGATCAACTCTTCGGCTTCCAGCGCGTTGGCCTTGGCAGCGAGCGTGCGGAATTCATCGACCAGGGCGGGCAGTTCTTCCGAGGTCGCGGCCAGATTCGCCGTGATCTTGCTGCCCTGTTCCAGCGCAGAGGCCAGATTGGCGACCGCCTGACCCCGCTCCAGTTCGGCCATTATGGACCGCAGGTCGGCAATCGCCGCCCGCAGCTCGGCCGGCAAGGCCTGCGTCTCTGGATCCGACACGAGCGCGCGGGTGTCCTGCAACAGCGCCACCGCCGCCTGTGGGGCCTGGCGGATGTTTTCATCCGAAACCAGCGCCTCGATGCCGGCCAAGGTGTCGACGGCCTGTGAAATCAACTCCTCGATCGGCAGGTTGCTGATCCGCTCCAACGCCCCTTCTGCGGTGGCCGTGAAATCCGGCAAATCCGACGGGGCGCTTGGCAGCAGCGGGAACGGCTCGGAATCGCGCTGGAATTCCGCCGGATCCGCATCCTCCAGCGTCACCAGTTCGACGAACAACTCGGAACTGAACAACCCGGACGAGGCAAGACGAGCCCGCATGCCGTTGGTGACGGCCTGTTCGAGAAAATCGAAAACCTCCTCTCCGCCCGCACCTTGCGGCAGTCCCATCAGCGCGGGGTCAAGCAACAGCTTCACGACCAGCCGCACCTCGGCTTCGTCGCTTTCGTTCTCGATTACGGCGTTGACACTGCCAACCTCGCCTACCGTAACCCCGCCCAGCTTGACGGCGGCGCCATTGGTCAGGCCGGCAACGGATTCATCGAAGGCAACGGCAACCTCGACCCCGCCGGATCGCGACCGGGCGAACGCCGTGCGTCGGGCAGACGCTTCGTCGGGGTAGATGTCGAAGACCGCGCCGGAACTGACCGGCCTGCCGCCCTCGAACACCGTGTCGAATTCGATGCCGCCTGCAACCAGCGAGGCGATGCTGTCCACGTCCAGCGACAGCCCACCTGCCCCGATTGAGACCGAAAACCCGGACGAATCCCAGAACCGCGTTGCCGAGTTGATGCGGCGGTCGTGCGGGGCCTCGATGAAGGCGTCGACCACGATGCTGTCGCCACTGACCGTCAGACGCGGGCGTTCCAGCCGTCCGACCTCGATCCCGCGAAACAAGACCGGGGCGCCTTCGGAGACCATGCGGCCATCCTCGGTGCGCAGCGTGATCCGCCGGCCGGCCCGACCGGGATGGGCCAGGGGTGGGCTGTCCGCACCTTCGAACCGGGTGCGCGCCTTGCCGGTGGTCTGATCCCAAGCACCTTCGATATAAACGCCGGACAAGACGGTGCTGAGGCCGGATACGCCGCGCGCGCTGACCTCGGGGCGCACGACCCAAAAGGTCGCGTCCTCGTCAAGGTAGGGTGCAATCTCCTTGTCGATGCGGGCCCATACGGACACGCGCGACAGGTCATCGGCAAATCCCACATCCTCGACCTTGCCGATCACCACGTCCCGATAGCGGACGGTTGTGTCATCCGGGGTGATCCCCGAGGCGTTTTCGAAATTAATCTCGATCAGGACGCCGCGATCGGCATAGGATTTCCACGCCACGCCCAGCGAAACCAGCAAGGCCACCAGCGGCACAAGCCAGATCGGCGACAGGTTGCGCCACATCGACGGGCGCGGTTCCGCAACATCCAGATCGGCAGGTTCAGGGGGGGTCATTCAGCGCTCCGGCTGTTGGCGGCCCAAATTAGCCGCGGATCAAAACTCTGGGCCGCCAGCATGGTAAAAGCAACCGACAATGCGAAACTTACCGCGGCAATACCGGGGCTGATGCTGGCTGCAAAGTCAAGCTGGACCAGCGCGGTCAGGATCGCCACGACAAACACGTCGATCATCGACCAGCGGCCGATGAACTCGACAATCTCGAACAGAACCAGCCGGCTGTGGCTGTCCAGAGTCGACGGGCGGCGCACCGAAATCGCCAGATATCCGATGGCCACGAATTTTGCGATCGGGATGAAGATGCTGGCGAAAAACACGATGAAACCGACCCCGAAAGCGCCATGGGCAAACAGTTCGACAATGCCGCCGATCAGCGTGCTTTCCGAACTGTGCCCCAGCGTGGTCGTGCGCAGCATCGGGTAGACATTGGCCGGGACATAGGCAATCAACCCGGCAGCCAGCCAGGCCCAAACGGCTTGCAAGCTGGCCGGATCCGGCGGTGCAATCGCGCTGCCGCACAGGGTGCAAACCCCAGAGCCCCCGGGATTGACGGCCCCGCACATCCGGCAACCGATCATCCCGGCGCGGCTGGCGGTCAGGAATCGCTGCGCGTTTTCAGTGTTTTCCAAACCGTCATCCTGCAGATTGCGCTGTCGGTCATCACCGTGACCACCAGCAGCGCCGCAAAGGACCAAAACGCCGGCCCCAAATCGACCCGGGCCAGGCCCGACACTTTGACCAGCGCAACCGCGACCCCGATTATGAAGATCTCGGCCATGGCCCAGGGCTTGATCCATTCCGCCCAACGATAGACTTCCATCGCGTGTTTGGCGGGACGCCACCCCAAGGCCATCGGCGCCAGCGTGTAGATCAACGCACAGAACCGAGCTGCCGGCAACAACACGATCAGGAAGGCCGTGGCAAAAGACAAAATGGCCATCGGCCCCTGCGAGAATGCCAGAACGGCATCGTACACCGACGCGCGATGCGACAGCCCCTGCGCGTTGAGTTCAAGAAACGGAAAGCCTGCCGCGGCCACAAGCAGGATCAACGCGGTCACCGACAGCATTGTGACACGTGTCATCGCACCCGATTTGGGCGCGGCCAGCACCGAGTCGCAGCACGCGCATCTGGCGATCCGGTGCTTTGGCACGTCCCGGTCACGATGCAGCACATCGCACACGGGACAGGCAATCAGGTCATCGGTGTTCATCGTTCCGCCCTGAAACGGTTGCGCCGTCATTCGGGTGGAACCGATCCGTGCAACACGTCCTTGCCCACCCGTCTGTAGTTGACAAACGAATTCGCACTCATGACCACGAAAAAGCTGTCCATATCAATCAGAATATAGCCCTTCTCGAGCAATGCGCGAGACAACGCCGTCACGTCGTCCTCGTAAAGACGTCGACGCCCGCACAACTCCCGCAGCAGTTTTTGCGGAATCCGGTATCGACCCGAAGATTTTCCGCCGAATTCCCGCCCATAGAGTTCAGCCAGCTTTTCTGCGACCTGTTCCAGTTCCTTCATGCCATTCAGCCATAATTTTTTGCTTATAGACAAAAAATTATCACCAATATACATCGGGCGCAACAGGCGAGGCAACGAGACGATGACCGATTCAACAGAAACCGTTCTGGAACCCGAAGATCTGTCCCAGCGGATCAAGGCTGCGGCGGATGACGCGCGCGCCGAAGATCTTGTTGCCTTGCTGGACCCGCTGACCAGCAGCGAGGCGCTGCGCGAGCTGTTGCAGCTGACGCCTGTGGAGCGGGATACGGTTCTGCAGATCCTACCGGTCGAACTGGCAGCCGACCTGATCGAGGAAGCCCCCAACGAGATGGCCGTCGAACTGGTCGAACGGCTGGAACCGGATCGTGCGGCCGAGATCATCGAGCAGCTGGATTCCGACATCCAGGCCGACGTGATCGGCGAACTGGAAGAAGAGGACGCCGAGGCCATCCTGTCCGAAATGGACGAGGAAGAGGCCGCCGATGTCCGTCGCCTGAGCGCCTATGACGACGACACCGCGGGCGGCCTCATGATGTCCGAGGTGTTCAAGTTCCGCGACGATCAGACCGTCGGCAACGTTCTGCGCGAGTTGGCATCGGACGATGAGGATTTCGAGCGGTATCGTGGTCAGCACCCATATATCGTCGATGCGGATGGGCGCGCGGTCGGTGTGGTCTCGCTGCGCAGCCTGCTGACGGCGAAGCGCAGCGACAAACTGACCACGATCATGGTGCCGCCCTTGACGGTTCCCGTGGATGCACCGCTGGACCAACTTGAGGACGTGTTTGACGAACACCCGTTCCTGGGCGTGCCGGTCGTCGACGAAAACGGCGTTCTGATCGGGGTGGTGTCGCGGACGGCGGTGGCCGACGCGATCCGCGAACGGTCGGAAAGCGAAAGCCTGAAGCGTCAGGGTGTGGTGGGCGACGAGCTGCGCTCGATGCCGCTGATGCTGCGGTCGCGCCGCCGTCTGGCATGGCTGACCGCGAATATCGGGCTGAACATCATCGCGGCCAGCGTGATCTCGGCCTATGAGGAAACTTTGGCGGCCGTCATCGCGCTGGCCATCTTCCTGCCGATGGTTTCCGACATGAGTGGGTGTTCCGGCAACCAGGCGGTGGGCGTCACCATGCGCGAACTCAGCCTTGGCCTGGTGCGCCCGATGGATGCATTCAGGGTCTGGGTCAAGGAAATCTCGGTCGGGGTCATCAACGGAATCGCGCTGGGGATCCTGATCGGGGTGGTCGCGTGGCTATGGAAGGGCAACCCTGCGCTGGGTATCGTGATCGGCGTTGCGCTGGCCCTGAACACGATGCTGGCCGTGTCGATCGGCGGCGTGGTCCCGTTGCTGCTCAAGCGTCTGGGTCAGGACCCGGCCGCCGCCAGCGGGCCGCTGCTGACCACGATCACCGACATGGCCGGGTTCTTCTTCGTGCTCAGCCTGGCGACATTGCTGATGCCGTGGTTGGTGTGACACATGAAACAGAAACAGGACGGGACCATGGACAATACGACGCGGATCATAGGTTGGATGGAATACGTCGATCTACCCGACCTGCCGCTGAACAACATCAAGGCCAAGATCGACACCGGGGCGCTGACCTCGGCCCTGCACGCGATGGAGATCAAACGGTTTCTGCGCGACGGCCATCAATGGGTTTCGTTTCTGACCGAGGACACGGCCGGCGACGGCCTCGTAAAGATCGAAGCGCCCATCAAGGAAAGGAGGGACATCAAGAACACAAGCGGGGTGCCCGAGAACCGGATCGTCATCCGGACGACCATCAGGGTCGGCGATGAAACCTGGCCGCTGGATGTGTCTTTGACCGACCGCAGCAACATGAAGTTTCAAATGATCGTCGGCCGCGCGGCGCTGAAACAACATTCCATCGCCGTGCACACCAATCGCGCGCACCTGCTGCGCAAGAAACCCAGGAAACGCAGAGTAAAGGTAAGCCAATGAAAATTGCCATGCTGGCGCGCAATGCCAAACTGTATACCCACCAGCGTCTAAAGGCCGCCGCCGAAGAGCGCGGGCACGAGTTGGACATCATCGACACGCTGCGATGCTACATGAACATCGCCAGCCGCCGCCCCGAGATCTACTACAACGGGCAGAAGCTCACGGGCTATGACGCGGTGATCCCGCGGATCGGGGCCTCGGTCACGTTCTACGGCACGGCCGTGCTGCGTCAGTTCGAGATGATGGGCGTCTACCCGTTGAACGAAAGCGTGGCGATCGGACGGTCGCGGGACAAGCTGCGCTCGATGCAGCTGCTGGCGCGCGACGGTATCGGGCTGCCTGTCACCACCTTCGCCCATGATCCGAAGCAGACCGAAGAAGTGCTGAAGCTGGCCGGCGGCGCGCCGATCGTGATCAAGCTGCTGGAAGGCACCCAGGGCATCGGCGTGGTTCTGGCCGATACCAACCGGTCGGCGAAATCCGTGGTCGAGGCGTTTCGCGGCGCCGGCGTGAACATCATGCTGCAGGAATTCATCAAAGAGGCCGGCGGAACCGATATTCGTGCCATCGTGATCGGTGGCAAGGTGGTGGCCGCCATGAAGCGCACCGGGGCCGAGGGCGACTTCCGCTCGAACCTGCACCGAGGCGGATCGGCGCAGGTGGTCAAGCTGACACCCGAGGAGCGCGCCACGGCCGTGCGCGCCGCCAAGACCATGGGTCTGAACGCCTGCGGCGTGGACATGCTGCGCGCCAATCACGGCCCGGTGGTGATGGAGGTCAACTCGTCGCCCGGCCTGGAGGGCGTTGAAAAGGCGACCGGCCTGGACATCGCCGGCAAGATGATCGAGTTCCTTGAAAAGAACGCCAAGGCCGGGGCGACCAAAACCAAAGGCAAAGGCTGATCCATGAAGACGCGGCCTCATTTCACGATCGGAAAAACCAAGGTGGCGCCGGGGTCCCGGCTCACCGTGGATCTGCCGGTCAGCGTGCTGTCGGATCACACGCCGGTCACCATGTCGGCCCATGTCGTGCATGGCCGGCATGATGGCCCGACGCTGTTCGTCAGCGGTGGCGTGCATGGTGACGAGGTGATCGGCGTCGAGATCATCCGCCGCCTGCTGCGCGCGCCCAACCTGTCCACGCTCAAGGGCACGCTGATCGCGGTACCGATCGTCAACACATTCGGGTTCATCAGCCATTCCCGCTACCTGCCCGACCGGCGTGACTTGAACCGCGTCTTTCCAGGCAGCGAACACGGATCGCTTGCGTCCCGGCTGGCGCATCTTTTCATGACCGAGATCGTGGCGCGATCCGATCTGGGGATCGACCTGCACTCGGCCGCGATCCATCGGACGAATTACCCGCAGATCCGGATCTCGCCGGACAACCCCCGCACCAAGGAACTGGCCGAGGTTTTCGGTGCGCCAATCGTCATGAAATCACCGTTGCGCGATGGTTCACTGCGCGCCGCCGCCAAGGACGCCGGAACGGATGTTCTGCTCTACGAGGCTGGCGAAGGCCTGCGGTTCGACGAGCTGTCGATACGGGCGGGGCTCGCGGGTATCCTGCGCGTGATGCGGCACATGAAGATGGTTCCTGTAAAAGGCATCTCAAAACCCAAGGCAAAGCCGCATTTCTGCAACTCCAGCAAATGGCTGCGCGCACCGATGGGGGGCGTCCTTCGCGTCTACAAAGCCGACGGTGAACTGGTGCGCAAGGGCGACCTGATGGGGTCGGTCTCGGACCCGTTCGGAGAGCAGGAGATGGAAATACTTGCCCCGTTCGACGGGCTGGTTGTCGGCCGGGCAGTGATGCCCGTGGTCAACGAAGGCGACGCCGTGTTCCACCTTGGCCGTGTTGAGTCAGTTGAGCAGGCCGGCGAGTCGGTAGAAGACCTCAGCGCGCAATTGGAAGACGACCCGATGTTCGATGAGGATGAAATTCTCTGACACGGACGTAACGGGGAGCACCTCAGCAAGACAATGCTTCGTTGAAACAGAAAACCTTGGTTTGAACTTACTGTAAAAACGCTTTTCCAGTTGCTAGTACCCCTTTGTATAGAGAAGGCTTTTTTCCCTGGTTTTGATAGCCATTGTCACTTCACTGCCTGGCAAGCAATGTAAAGAAAAATGTAAAGCGATTTGTATAGCAGAATTGGCCAAAGTAGAGCGGGCTATTTTGCGGAATGGCAAAAAAACACTCAAAGACAAAGGCTTGAGAAAATCTCAATGTGAGGATGGGTGGCGGAGACGAAGGGATTCGAACCCTCGAGACGGTTTCCCGCCTACTCCCTTAGCAGGGGAGCGCCTTCGACCACTCGGCCACGTCTCCGTTGGCGGGTATATCCTTGCCCGACACCCGGATACAAGGCGATTTTCCAGCAAAGATCCATTTTTTGTGAACGTTAGAAACTCGACGGGATGACTCGTGTCATCTCATTGGCTTGTTAGGGATGAATCGCGAACAGAAACAGTTGCTGAGAGGTTGCGAGCACGATGTCTGTTTCCGCGATTGCTCCAACCAAAAGGCGGACGGAACGAGGACAAGCTGCACGCAATGGCAAAACGTTCCTCCGCAAAGTTCAACCACGTCAAACACAGGCGCGACGGATGAGGTCGATTCGGCCCAGGTTTCCCGTCTGCGACCAGTTACCAATTTGGTCGTACCTTTGGTGCGGTCGTCGACGGACCGCTGCCAGCATTTTGGCAACGGTCCGTCTCGATCAGGCCGTCAATCCGGTCTCGCCCCCTCGAATACCAACTACAAAGAATACGAAATAAAATCTTCGATACATTCGAGACCAGCGACTTGCCCGATCCGGTATACCAGTTATGCCGGGGATCAACTTCCGCGACAGTGAAGCAGTTCACATTCCCGAAATTTTTCTAAATTTTGCGCCAATCGAAAAAGCCCGGCCCTGCTTGCCGAAGCAATCTGGTTGCCATGGCGCGGCCCATCTCTAAAGCGTCTTCGATGGCGCCGGTCAAAGTATCGGAGATCGATTCGGAGCCGTCGGGGCGCAGGACTTCGCCGCGCAGACGCAGCTGGCCATCCGCTATCTCGGCCAAGCCGGCGATCGGCGTTTCGCAGGACCCGTCCAGGGCGGCCAGCAAGGCGCGTTCCGCCGTCAGGCGTTGGGCGGTTTCCGCGTGATGGATGGCCTCCAGCATTGCGGCGGCCCGGCTGTCGTCCGCGCGGCGTTCGATGCCGATCGTGCCTTGCGCGATGGCCGGCAGCATGTCATCCGGCGAGATCGCGGTGGCAGGCACGTCCTGCATGTTCAGGCGGCGGAGGCCGGCCATGGCCAGGAACGTGCATTGGGCCACACCATCGGCCAGCTTCTTCAGCCGGGTCTGCACGTTGCCCCGGAATTCGACCACGTTCAGATCGGGTCGGCGGTGCAACAATTGTGCCCGCCGCCGCAGCGACGAGGTGCCGACGACCGCGCCCTCGGGCAGGTCAAGGATCGAGCTGAGGCGAGGCGAGATGAAGGCATCGCGCACGTCCTCGCGCGGCAGGAACGTGTCTAGCACCAGCCCCTGCGGCTGTTCGACGGGCATGTCCTTGGTCGAGTGCACGGCGATGTCGATGTCCCCACCCAGCATCGCCTCTTCGATTTCCTTGGTGAACAGGCCCTTGTTTCCGATCTCTTTCAATGGGCGGTCCGCGTCGATCATGGCGCGGTTGTCGCCAGTGGTCTTGATCACCACGATCTCGAATGCCTGTTCGGGCAGGTCGAAGGCATCGCACAGCCGCTGACGGGTTTCATGGGCCTGGGCCAGCGCCAGCGGCGAACCACGGGTGCCGATCTTCAGCGGCGATGCGGGGGTGGGCAGGGTCAAAGTCATGGGCACAGCTTTAGTCGCGTCACATTGCCCTGACAATGGGGGCCACGCTTGACATTTTGCCGCTGAAGGCGGACCCGTTGCGCGAACCGGAATAGTGGGGGCTGACATGGCCGAGAACAAGAAACTGCTGCGGGCGCTGGCGGGCGAGGTACTGGACACGCCGCCGATCTGGATGATGCGACAGGCCGGACGCTATCTGCCCGAATACCGCGCGACGCGGGAACAGGCGGGCGATTTCCTGTCGCTGTGCTACACCCCCGATCTGGCGGCCGAGGTGACGCTGCAGCCGATCCGCCGCTATGGGTTCGATGCCGCGATCCTTTTTGCCGACATCCTTCTGGTGCCGCAGGCGCTGGGCGCCGATCTTTGGTTCGTCACCGGTGAAGGGCCGGGCCTGTCGACGATCACGCAGCAATCGGATTTCGACGCCTTGAAACCCGTTGATACGATCCACGAAACCCTGTCGCCCGTCTATGAAACCGTGCGTATCCTGTCGCGCGAACTGCCGTCCGAGACGACGCTGATCGGCTTTGCCGGCGCCCCGTGGACCGTTGCGACCTATATGATCGCCGGGCGTGGCACCCCTGATCAGGGCCCCGCCCACGCCCTGCGTGAGGAAAACACCGCGCTGTTCGAGGCGTTGATGGACCGGATCACGGCGGCCACGATCGAATATCTGTCGGCTCAGATCGAAGCGGGGGCCGAGGTGGTCAAGATTTTCGACAGCTGGGCCGGGTCGCTGAAAGGTGAGGCTTTCACCAAATACGCGGTCGAGCCGTGCCGGATCATCACCGAGGCGCTCAAGGAACGCCACCCGGGCATTCCGGTTATCGGTTTCCCGCGTGAGGCGGGCGAGGGTTATGTCGGTTTCGCGAAGGCCACCGGCGTCGATTGCGTGGCGCTGGACAACTCGGTTGCGCCGGAATGGGCGGCCGAACAGGTGCAGGTAGATGGCTGCGTGCAAGGCAACCTGGCCTCGTCGCACATGGTCACCGGCGGGCAAGCGCTGGTGGATGAGACCCGTCGCATTGTGCGCGCCTTTTCCAAGGGGCCGCATATTTTCAACCTGGGTCACGGGATAACACCGGATGCCGACCCGGAAAATGTGCAGTTGATGATCGACACGGTGCGCAGCGGGTAGGCAGCGTGCGAGGGGGCCAGCCCCCTCTTGGCCGTTGGCCAATTCACCCCCGGGATACTTTCGGCCAGATGAAGGGTGTGTCAGGTCTTTTGGGAGCCTTGGAGTTCGATCAGGATTTCGGTCGTGTGTTGGCCGCGGGCCGGGCTAGGTTTCGGCTGCCATTGATGGGTGGAGAAGCGCGGGGCGGCGGCGGCCTGCAAGGTGCCGTCTGCCGCGCGCCAGGTTTGGCGGGCAGTATTCATCGGATGGGTTGCGGCCTCGTCGGGGCTGAGCACCGGGGCGACGCAGGCGTCTGAGCCTTCAAACAGTTCGGCCCAATGGTCGCGCGGTTTGGTTGCGAAGATTTCCGCCAGATGCCGGGTCAGGTCTGGCCAGCGTGTGCTGTCGTATTGTTGCTGGAATGCTGGGTCGTGGGACAGGCCCAGGATTTCCAGGAATTGGGCATAGAATTTCGGTTCGAGGCATTGGACCGAAACAAAGCCGCCATCCGCGCAGGTGTAGGTGCGGCTCCAATGCGGGCCGTCCAACAGGCTTTGGCCGCGCGTGTCGGACAGGTTGCCGGTCTGGCCCAGGCTCATCAGCAGGTTCATCATATGCGCGGACCCGTCGTAGATGGCGGCGTCGACGACCGTGCCCGTGCCGGTTGCGCGCGCGTTCAGCAGCCCGGCCAGTATGCCGGTGACCAAATACATCGCGCCGCCGCCGATATCGCCGACCAGCGTGGCCGGGGTCATCGGCTCGATGCCGGGTGGTGAGCCGTACCAGAGCGCTCCGGACAGGGCGATGTAGTTCAGATCATGTCCTGCGGTGTCGGAAAGCGGGCTGTCCTGGCCCCAGCCAGTCATGCGGCCATAGACCAGCGCCGGGTTCAGAGCGTGGCAGGTATCGGGCCCCAAGCCCAGCTTCTCCATTACGCCGGGCCGGAAGCCCTCGATCAACGCATCGGCGGATGCGATCAGGCGCCGGGCGGTTTCGAGGTCGTCGGGGTCCTTGAGGTCGAGCGCGATCGAGCGTTTGCCCCGGTCCAGCACGGATCGGTCCGGCATGCCCGGTGTGACGGCACCCCCCTTGCGGTGGATGGTCACGACATCGGCCGCCAGATCCGCCAGCAGCATGGCGGCGAACGGGCCGGGGCCAAGCCCCTCGATTTCGACGACGCGGAATCCGTTGAGCATATGTATCCTCCCGGTTCGCGATGCTTTCGGCTTGGCCATGCGAATGCAAGGGCTGGGTGCCGAAAACGTGGCGTCGGGTGAAAAAACCGATGAACGGCCCGGTCTTCGGGGCGCTTGCAAGCCAGGGTCGGCTGGCCTAGCGTTTTCGGCGGGATGTGGAGCGAGGGCTGGAATGCGGCTTTGGATCATGATCGGCGCGGCGCTGGTGGCGGCGGCATTGACCGCGATCGTCCTGCATCTGCACCCTCCGGGCAGCCTGCGGATGGCCGGAGGCCCGAGCGGCGGGGCCTATGAGCAGATCGCGCAGGACTATGCCGAGATTCTGGCGCGTGACGAGATCCGGGTGGAGATTCTGGAAACTGCGGGTTCGGTCGAGAATGCCCGTCTGATCGAAAGCGGCGAGGCAAATGCCGCGCTGCTGCAAGGCGGCATCGTGGCCGATCCCGACAAGGTCGAAGCAATCGGAACGGTTTTCTACGAACCGATGATATTCATGACGCGCGCGGATGCCAGTATTCCCAGCAACCCGGCGCTTTGGCGAGACCTTAGTATCAACCGTGGCGCGGACGGGTCGGGCACGGCCGATGCATTTCGCGATTTTGAGCGTGTAGTCGGCCTGTCCGAGGCGGACAACATCCATGTGTCGCTCGATTATGATCAGGCTGCCGAGGCCTTGCTGGACAACAGGTTGGATATCGCGGTCTTCGTTGCCCCGATCGAGGCGCCCTACCTGCTGGCGGCCTATCAGGAGCCGGGGCTGAAGGTGCTCGAACTGGAGCATGTCGAGGCGATCTCGCGCCGGTTGTCCTATGCGACGGTGGTCACGGTTCCGGCCGGCGGAATGTCACTGGATCCGGTCCTGCCGCCGCGGCCGGTCAAGTTGATCGCGCTGCAAGCGCGATTGGTCGTGCAGGCCGACATTCATCCCGCCCTGGTCAACCGTCTGACGATGGCCGCGATCGAGTTGCATCGGGCGCGGGGCATCATCACCGATGCAGGAGAATTTCCGGGAGTCGAAGGAACGGGCCTGCCGGTCAGCAGTGCCGCGCGAAGGTTGATCGACGAAGGCCCCAGCACGTGGCACAATCTTCTGCCCTATTGGATCGCGGCCCAGGTCAACCGCGTGTTGCTGCTGTTTCTGCCATTCTTTTTCATCGTGGTGCCTTTGGTGCGTGTACTGCCCAAGGCCTATGCCTATCTGCAACGGTGGCGTGTCTGGCAGCATTACCCCGAAATCCGGCAGATCGAGCTTGAGCTTGCCGCCGACCCGTCGCCGGATCAGCTTGGGGACATGCAGGCGCGTCTGCACGAACTGGATGAACGGCTGGCCGAGCTTCGATTGCCGGCCGCTTACCGGCAGGGCCAGTATGACGCGCGGCTGCATGTCGATCTGGTCCAGAAGCGGGTTGCCGAATTGCAGGCACAGGTCGACCTGCGGCAGGCGCACCGCGCCACCCGCGCATGATGGCTGTTGCAAGCTACCGTCTTTCGGGGCTAGGTCTTTTGGGAACCATGCCAGGCAGGAAAGGGGGCGCACCCATGCAGATGAGTGACACGCGCGAGATTCAGGCGGCGCCTGCGGATGTCTTTGCGGCTCTGCTGGACCCCGAGGTCCTGAAAGCCTGCGTCCCCGGCGCGCAAGAGGTCAACGGCAATCCGACCGACGGGTACGAGACCACCGTGGTGCAGAAGGTCGGCCCGGTGAAAGCGACTTTCAAAGGGACGGTGACCATGTCGGGCATGGTCGAGGGGCAGCGCCTGACCATCGAGGGGGAAGGCAAAGGCGGGGCTGCGGGCTTTGCCAAGGGCGGCGCAACGGTGACATTCGCGTCCAGTGACAGCGGCGGAACCGTTCTGTCCTATGACGTCGAGGCCAAGGTCGGCGGCAAGCTGGCGCAATTGGGCAGCCGCCTGATCGACGGCTTTGCCAAGAAGATGGCCGACCAGTTCTTCGCCAACCTGCAGGAGCATTTCGAAGGCCCCGCCCAGCCGGACGAGAGTGCCGACCCCGAGGCGGAACCCGAAAAGAAAGGGTGGTTGGGCCGCCTGACCGGGCGCGACTAGGTCTGCACGGATGCGCATGCCCTTGTGCGGATTTGGCCTGTTCCGGACAGGATCGGCGCGCTAGGGTCTGCGCCGGAACGGGAAAGACGCATGACGACCATTCTTTCGATCAAGGATCTGCGCAAAACCTATGATGACGGTTTCGAGGCGCTCAAGGGCGTGTCGCTGGACATCCGGCAGGGCGAAATTCTGGCCCTTCTGGGGCCCAACGGCGCCGGCAAGACCACGCTGATCTCGACCATCTGCGGGATCACCACGCCGACCTCTGGCACCGTCACCGTGGGCGGGCACGACATTCAGGCCGATTTCCGGGCCGCGCGTCGGATGATCGGCCTTGTGCCGCAGGAAATCGCGCTGGAGCCGTTCGAGAAGGTCTGGAACACCGTGCGCTTTTCCCGCGGGTTGTTCGGCCTGGGCCAAGACAGCGCCCGGATCGAGGAGATCCTGCGCAAGCTGTCGCTGTGGGACAAGCGCAAGAACGCGATCAAGGAACTATCGGGCGGCATGAAGCGGCGGGTGCTGATCGCCAAGGCGCTGGCGCACGAGCCGCGAGTGTTGTTTCTGGATGAACCCACTGCCGGCGTGGATGTCGAGCTGCGCAAGGACATGTGGGCCATCGTCGACGAGCTGAAGGCCGCCGGCGTCACAATCATTCTGACCACGCACTACATCGAAGAGGCGGAGGCCATCGCCGACCGCGTGGGCGTGATCGACAAGGGTGAGCTGCTGCTGGTTCA
Organism: Ruegeria sp. BHSB172; assembly: GCF_059613165.1. Lineage (NCBI taxonomy): Bacteria > Pseudomonadati > Pseudomonadota > Alphaproteobacteria > Rhodobacterales > Roseobacteraceae > Ruegeria > Ruegeria sp. BHSB172. The sequence goes on along the minus strand of NZ_JBXWRZ010000022.1, from coordinate 34,084 downwards.
GGACAAGAAGACGTTGATGGCGCAGATGGGCAAGAAGCAGATCGAGGTCATGCTGACCTGCACGATCCCGTCCATTCCCGACAGATTGGCCCATCACAACCTGGTGCTGAACGGGCAGGGGGATGCGCTGATCTATACCTATGACACCAATGCCGAACGCACCGGCATCACCACCCTGTTGAACGACGTGGCCGAGGCCGGGCTGATACTTCGCGACGTGCAGACCCGGCAATCGAGCCTCGAGGAGATATTCGTCACGCTCGTGTCCGGAGACGTCGCATGAACTGGACTGCCATCGCCGCCATCTACCGGTTCGAAATGGCCCGGTTCTTCCGCACCCTCGCGCAGAGCTTTCTGTCGCCGGTCCTGTCCACCTCGCTCTATTTCGTGGTGTTCGGAACCGCCATCGGCAGCCGGATCCAGGAGATCGAGGGCGTATCCTACGGCGCCTTCATCGTGCCGGGGCTGATCATGCTGTCGGTGGTGATGCTGTCGATCTCGAACGCGTCCTTCGGCATCTATTTTCCCAAGTTCCTGGGCACGATCTATGAATTGCTTTCGGCCCCTGTGAATTTCATCGAGATCGTGATCGGCTATGTCGGCGCGGCGGCCACCAAGGCGCTGTTCGTGGGGTTGGTGATCCTGGTCACGGCGACCTTCTTTGTGGATATCCGCATTGAACACCCCTTTGCCATGGCCGCTTTCCTGATCCTGTCCTGCCTCAGCTTTTCGCTGCTGGGTTTCATCGTGGGTATCTGGGCCAGCAATTTCGAACAGATGTCGCTGGTGCCGCAGCTGGTGGTGACGCCGCTGATCTTTCTGGGCGGCACGTTCTACTCGATCTCGATGCTGCCGCCGGTGTGGCAGACGATCTCGCTGTTCAATCCGGTGGTCTATTTGATTTCGGGTTTTCGCTGGTCGTTCTACGGGCTGTCTGACGTGCCCATCCTGCTTAGCCTGCTGGCGATCCTCGCCTTTACCGGCATCTGCCTTGCGGTGATCGGCTGGATCTTCAAAACCGGATGGCGCATCCGCAGCTAGGGCGTTGCATTTTTGCCGATCACGGCCGCGAAATTCAGTCACGTCGCGTTTCCGCCGGTTCCGGTCCCTTGTTTACGGGTTGGGCGCACTCTACATCGGCACCCATGAAACTCAGCCTGCCGTTTCTGAAAAAGCACCCCGTCGTTGCCGTGGTCCGTCTGTCGGGCGCCATCGGCATGGCCGGTCGCGCCTCGATGAGCGATACCGTGCTGGCGCCGGTCCTGGAAAAGGCGTTCCGCAAGGGCAAGCCCGCAGCCGTCGCGCTCGAGATCAACTCGCCCGGCGGATCTCCGGTGCAAAGTTCTCTGATCGGCGCGCGAATCCGTCGGCTCGCCGACGAGCTGAACGTGCCCGTGCATGCCTTCGTCGAGGACGTGGCGGCCTCAGGCGGCTATTGGCTGGCGGCCTCGGCGGACCGGATCTGGGCCGACGACAGCTCGGTTCTGGGGTCGATCGGGGTGATTTCCTCGGGGTTCGGTGCGCATGTCTTCATCGCGCGTCAGGGCATCGAGCGGCGCGTACATACGGCGGGTCAGTCGAAATCCATGCTGGACCCTTTCGCCCCGGAAAAGCCCGAGGATGTCGCGCGGCTGAAGGGGCTGCTCGAGGATATCCATCACAACTTCATCGCGCATGTCAAAGCCCGCCGGGGCGATCGGTTGGATGAAACGGCCGATCTGTTCACCGGCGAGGTCTGGCTGGCGCGGCGCGCGCAGGATCTGGGCCTGATCGACGGCATCGCGCATCTGAAACCCAAGATGCAGGAGCTGTTCGGCGACAAGGTCCGGTTCCGCCGCTATGGCCTGCGCAGGCCGATCTGGTCGCGTTTCGGGGCGGAAATGGCCCAAGACGCGCTGGCTATGCTCGAGGAGCGCGCGGCCTTCGCGCGTTTCGGCATGTGACATGATCATCAAGGCTGTCACTCTTTTCCTGATCGCGATGGGCGTGCTGGCGATGTTCGGTAAGCTGCGCTTTCCCGGTCAGAGACGTCTGAGCTCGGCCAAATGCCCGCGGTGCGGGCGGTTCCGCATTGGTAAAGGCCCCTGTGCATGTGAAAAAGGAGGCCGTGGATGACGGCGTGGCTGCTTTCCGGCCTTGGTCTGTTGATCCTTTTGCTGGCGGGCGACGCGCTGGTGCGTGGCGCGGTGAACCTCAGCCTGCGGCTGGGCGTGCCGGCATTGATCGTCAGCCTGACGATCGTGGCCTTCGGTACCTCGGCGCCCGAATTGCTGATCGCGATCAAGGCGGTTCAGGAACATGCGCCCGGTATCGCGCTGGGCAATGTGGTGGGGTCGAACACGGCCAACATCCTGCTGGTCCTGGGCATTCCGGCGCTGTTGGCAACCATCCACAGCAGCGAATGCGACACCCGCAGGAACTTCATCTACATGATCCTGGCCTCGGTTCTTTTCATCGGGCTTGCTTTCTGCGGCGTGTTCACCCTGTTCAGCGGCGCGATTCTGCTGGCGGGGCTGGCCCTGATACTGCTGAACGCCTTCCGCGAGGCGCGGGCTCATCGAAACGCCTGCACCGCTCAGGAAGAGATTGAGCTTCTGGAAGAGGCCGACCCGGACATGCCCTATTGGAAGGTCGCGATGTTCCTGATTCTGGGGCTGGTCGGCCTGCCGATGGGGGCGCATCTGCTGGTGGACAACGCCACGATCATTGCCCGCACCTATGGTATCAGCGAAACCGTGATCGGTCTGACATTGGTGGCCGTCGGCACCTCGTTGCCGGAACTGGCGACGACGGTGATGGCGGCGTTGCGTCGGCAGGCGGATGTTGCGCTGGGCAACGTGATTGGGTCGAACATGTTCAACCTGCTGGCCATCGTCGGCATCGCTACGCTGTTCGGGCGCATCCCGGTCGATCCCGAATTTCTGCGATTCGACTTGTGGGTCATGCTGGCTGCGTCGCTTCTGCTGCTTCCCTTCGTGTTTTTCAAACGCGACATTACCCGCACCTGGGGCTTTTTCTTGACGTTTCTTTATGCGGCCTATCTCGTGGCGCTGCTGGCGTGATCTGACCTGGGGAGGCTGCGTATGACCCGAGCATTGGTGACCGGTGCGGGTGCCCGCCTGGGGCGGGCGATGGCGCTTTATCTTGCGCAACGTGGCATGGATGTGGCGGTACATTACGCGACCTCGCAAGGGGCGGCGTCCGAGGTCGTGTCCCAGATCGAATCCCAGGGCCGCAAGTCGACTGCTTTGCAGGCCGATCTGCTGGAGGAGTCCCAGGTCGAGGCCCTGTTGCCGCGCGCGGCCGAGGCGCTGGGCGGGCCGATCACCTGCCTGGTCAACAACGCCTCGATTTTTGAATACGACAACATCCATACGGCAACGCGCCAAAGTTGGGACCGGCACATGGAGAGCAACCTGCGGGCCCCCTTCGTGCTGACACAGGCCATGGCGCGGCAGGGTCTCAAGCCCGCAATCGACGACAGCGGCGAGCCGGTGGCGACTGGTCTGGTCGTCAACATGATCGACATGCGGGTGCGCAAGCTGACGCCCGAATTCATGTCATACACCATTGCCAAGATGGGGTTGTGGGCCCTGACCCGCACCGCGGCGCAGGCGCTGACCCCGACGATCCGCGTCAATGCGATCGGGCCGGGTCCGACCTTGCAGGGCCACCGACAAAGCCCCGAACATTTTCAGGCGCAGCGCAGGAACACCATTCTGGAACGGGGGGCAAACCCGTCGGACATCACTGCCGCGCTCGGCTATTTCCTCGATGCGCATGCGGTCACGGGGCAGTTATTGTGCGTCGACGGCGGGCAGCATCTGGGCTGGCAGACGCCGGACGTTCTGGGCGTAGAATAGGTGAATCCGGTGCAAGTTTTGCACCGCTCGCGATCGTGTTACATGTCCGTTGCAAAAAGGCCTTTTTTTTCATGCACTTGTACGCCGGTCAAAAAAATTTCATGCAAAAACAATAGCTTGATATTCCGCCTATTTTTTGTGCAAGGCGGAGAAAACGCAAGGATTCAAGGAAGAATTCCAGTTCAGGGAAACTTGTCCGCACAGTTATCCACAGGAATCGTGGATTTGTTTTCTCTTGATCTGGGGCGCGCAAGATTGCAGCCACGGGCAGAGAATCGTATCTGATGAGCATGACCGCGGACAACAGATCTCAAGCTGATCCTGAAATCACGGGTTACGCCTGCATCCAGCGCTATGTGAAGACGTTGGACAGTTCGCCGGGTGTCTATCGGATGCTGGATGCAGACAGCCGGGTTCTGTATGTCGGCAAGGCGCGCAACCTGCGAGCGCGGGTGTCGAACTACACCCGCCCGGGACATTCGCCCCGGATCGAGCGGATGATCGCCTCGACCGCGTCGATGATGTTCCTGACCACTCGGACAGAGACCGAGGCGCTGCTGCTGGAGCAGAACCTGATCAAGCAGCTCAAGCCCAAATACAACGTGCTGCTGCGCGACGACAAAAGCTTTCCCAACATACTCGTAGCCAAGGACCACCCGTTTCCGCAGATCAAGAAACATCGCGGGGCCAAGAAGGAAAAGGGCGCCTATTTCGGCCCCTTCGCCAGCGCGGGCGCGGTGAACCGCACGCTGAACCAGCTGCAGAAGGCGTTTCTGCTGCGCAACTGTTCGGATTCGATGTTCGACAGTCGCACCCGGCCCTGCCTGCTCTATCAGATCAAGCGCTGTTCGGGGCCGTGCGTGGGCATGATTTCGCAGGCCGACTATGCCGAAAGCGTGCGCGACGCCGAGCGGTTCCTGTCCGGACGCTCGACCCGTATCCAAGAGGAACTAGCCGCGCAGATGCAGGAGGCCTCGGACGCGATGGAGTTCGAGCGTGCCGCCGCCCTGCGCGACCGGATCCGCGCGCTGACGCAGGTACAGACGGCGCAGGGCATCAACCCACGCGGTGTGGCCGAGGCGGATGTGATCGGCCTCTACATGGACAGCGGTCAGGCCTGCGTTCAGGTGTTCTTCATCCGTGCCAACCAGAACTGGGGCAACCGCGATTTCTATCCAAGGGTCGGGCCCGACGTCTCCTCGGCCGAGGTGATGGAGGCCTTTCTGGGTCAGTTCTACGACAACAAGGAACCGCCGCGCCAACTGATCCTGTCGGACGGGATCGAAAACGCGGACCTGATGCAGCAGGCCCTGTCCGAAAAGGCCGGCCGCAAGGTCGAGATATTGGTGCCGCAGCGGGGCGAAAAGCTCGAGCTGGTCTCTGGCGCGCTGCGCAACGCGCGCGAGGCGCTGGCCCGCCGCATGTCGGAAAGCGCGACGCAGGCCAAGCTCCTGCGCGGTCTGGCCGAGGCCTTTGATCTGGACGCGCCGCCGAACCGGATCGAGGTCTATGACAACTCGCATATCCAAGGCACCAACGCGGTGGGTGCGATGATCGTGGCCGGTCCCGATGGGTTCATCAAGAATGCCTATCGCAAGTTCAACATTCGCGGCGAGGACCTGACGCCGGGCGACGATTTCGGCATGATGAAAGAGGTGCTGACCCGCCGCTTCACCCGCCTGCTGAAAGAGGACCCCGACCGCGACAAGGGCCTGTGGCCCGATCTGCTGCTGATCGACGGGGGCGCGGGGCAGGTGAGCGCCGTGCACGAGATCATGCAGGCGCATGGGGTCGAGGACATCCCAATGGTCGGTGTCGCCAAGGGCGTCGATCGCGACCACGGCAAGGAAGAGTTCCACCGCATCGGCCAGCGCCCCTTCGCCCTGAAGCGCAACGACCCGGTTCTGTATTTCATTCAGCGGCTACGGGACGAGGCGCACCGCTTTGCCATCGGCACCCATCGCGCCAAACGCGCCAAGGCGATGGGAGCGACGCCGCTCGATGAAATCCCGGGCGTGGGCGCGGCCCGTAAACGCGCACTGCTGGCGCATTTCGGCAGCGCCAAGGCGGTCAGCCGCGCCAATCTGGCGGATCTGAAGGCGGTGGACGGGATCTCGGCCGGTCTGGCGCAGAAGGTCTATGATTTCTTTCACGAAAAAGGCTGAGTCCGCTGGCGCCCGCGCCACAGAATGTACAGCCCCGAGGCCACGATCAGCGCGCTGCCCAGCCACATGGCCTGGTCCAGACGTTCGTCAAAGATCAGCACGCCCAGCCCGATGCCGAACAGAAGGCGGGTATAGCGAAACGGGGTCACGGCCGACACTTCACCCGTCCGCATGGCCAGCATTAGCGAAGCATAGGCCACCGCCCCCATCACCACGGCTCCGGTCAGATGCAGGGCGGTTTGGGCGTCCACCGGCACCGCGGCGGCGCCCTCGAAAACCCGGTACAGACCACCGGCAACGACAATTGACAGAAAGCCGTAAAACCCAAGAACGGTGGTCCCCAGCGTGGCAGGGGCGGCGCGGCTGGCCAGATCGCGGCCGGCAAAGCCCAGCATTCCCAGCACCGCAAGAATGGACAGGGCCGAGAAACTGTCTCCGGTTGGCTGGATGATGATCACCACTCCGATCAGTCCGACCATGATGGCGCTCCAGCGTCGCCAGCCGACGGTTTCCCCGAAGAACAACGCGGCACCCGCCACTACGACCAGCGGCGTGGCCTGCAGGATCACCGTGGCCGAGGACAGCGGCGTCAGGGCGATGGCCAACACATAGAACAGGCGACCGAAGACTTCGAATAGCACTCGGATCTTCATCGGCTTGGACAGGACATCGGGGTGCAGCAACCGCCGCCCCTGTAGCAACGCGACCCCGGCGAAAATCAGCGCCCCGCCCAGCCCGAACAGCACCAGAACCTGCCAGATGGGCAGCACTTTGGCTGTACTTTTCAACAGCGCGTCCTCCAGGGCGAACCCAGCCATGGCCGCTATCATCCAGGCGCTGCCGGTCAGGTTGGCGCGCGCATCGGTTCTGATATGTGAGGTCACGGGGCGGATCTTTCCTGGCTGCCGATACCCGCGCAACCTGACCCGTTCTTGGCGCCGCGCCAAGGGGGAAACGGTCATCGATCGGCGGCCTGCGACGGAATGATCTGACGTGGCCCAAACACCTGCGTTCTTGGCAGTTTTTTGTCATGCCGTCTTTTCTGTTCCCGGCCATGGTTGTAGGGTCCGGCGCATGAAGTGGAACCTGCCGAATATTCTGACTTTGCTGCGCCTTCTGGCCGCGCCCGGCCTGGCGGTGATGTTTCTGTATTTCACGCGGCCCTATGCCGATTGGTTCGCACTGATCCTGTTCCTGTCGGCGGCCATAACCGATTGGTTCGACGGCTATCTGGCGCGCGCGTGGAAGCAGGAAACCAAGATGGGCGCGATGCTGGACCCGATCGCCGACAAGGCGATGGTGGTGATCGCGCTAATGATCCTGGTGGGCTATTCGACCGAGCACTGGACGCCCTGGCTGGTGCTGCCCGCCACCGTGATCCTGTTCCGCGAGGTCTTCGTCTCGGGCCTGCGTGAGTATCTGGGCGACGTGGCCGGAACTCTCAAGGTCACCAAGCTGGCCAAATGGAAGACGACCGCGCAGATGGTGGCGATCGCCGTGCTGTTTTCGCAAGGCATTTTCGAGCACTATTTCGTCATGTCTACCTATGGCATGGATACCGACCTGATCGACCAGATCCTGTCGGGCCAGGTCGAGGACATCTCGGGCCTGCAATGGAAGCTGGATGGCATGTTCTGGTCGGGCCGCATCGGGTTGTGGCTGTTGTGGGTCGCGGCGACGCTGACATTGATCACCGGCTACGACTACCTACGTAAAGCCATGCCCCATTTGAAGGAGGGCTGACGCATGGATGTCTTGTATTTCGCTTGGGTCCGCGAGCGGATCGGCGTGCCGAAGGAAAAGGTCGAAACCAGCGCCGCCACGGTGTCCGATCTGGTGGCGGAACTCAGCGCCCGCGAAGACCGCTATGCGGCGGCGTTTGCCGACCTGTCGGCCCTGAGGGTTGCGCTGGATCAGGAATTGTCGGATTTCGACGCGCCCCTGACCGGTGTCCGCGAAGTGGCCTTTTTCCCACCCATGACCGGCGGGTAGGGCGATGCGGATTTCCGTCCAGCAAGAGCCGTTCGATCTGGGGGCCGAGGCCAATGCCTTTGCCGCGGGTGACATGGCCAATGGCGCCATCGTCACTTTTACCGGCGTCGTGCGTGATCTGGCGCAGACCGATCTGGCCTGCATGGAGATCGAGCACTATCCCGGGATGACCGAACGCGCCATCGCCAAGATCGCCGAGGAAGCGAAAAACCGGTGGTCACTGGGCGACGTGCTGGTGATCCATCGCCACGGGCGGCTGGCTCCGGGCGACCGGATCATGATGGTCGCAACGGCAGCCCCGCACCGCAAGGATGCGTTCGAGGCCGCTGAATACCTGATGGATTACCTGAAATCCCGCGCCCCGTTCTGGAAGAAGGAAATCACTGCATCCGGGGCCGATTGGGTTGCCGCCAAGGACGAGGACGAGGACGCTCTGTCGCGCTGGTAGGCGCTCAGTCGGCGTTGTTGATCCGGCCGCGCAATTCCTCGGCTTCCTCACGTGCGGCGCGCAGCCCGTCCATGGCCGCGGCCAGCTCGGCCTCGGTCTGGGTCAGTTGGTTGGTCAGTTCCGCCTCGCGCTGCTGCAGATAGGTGATGGCCTGATCGCGCGCTTCTTCGGCCTCGTGCAACTCCTGGCTCATTCGGTCCAGATCAGCCACGTCGCTCTGCCGGACCCGGGTCAGACGATGCACCAGCCAGTTCGCGAACCAGCCCATGCAGAAGGCTGCGAACAGGATCAGGGCGGTGGCGATGATGAATTCGGTTCTGTTCAACTTACTGGTCCTCTGCGTCCGTGTCGGACACGTTTTCTTGTGCGTTGTCTTGCGCTTGCTCGGTTGCTTCCGCCCCGGCCGGAGTTTCCAGCGCCTCGAGCCCGGTTTCCTCGGGGGCGACCGGTTCGGGCCTGATCAGGAGAAACTCGATCCGGCGGTTCTCTTCGCGGCCTTCTTCGGTTCCGTTGTCTGCGATCGGCTGGGCTTCACCGTACCCCACGGCCGAAAAGCTCGAGGTCGGCACCCGCCGGGCGCGCAATTCGTTCAGAATGGACTGCGCGCGTGCCTGGCTGAGAGTCTGGTTCATTTCCTCGCGGCCCTGACTGTCGGTGTGGCCTTGGATTTCCATTCTGATCGGTCCGCATTCGCGCAGGATGTCGGCGATCCGGTTCAAACTGTCGCGTGAGTCGGCAGAGACCGTGGCCGAGCCCGGCTCGAATGTGATCTTTCGCTCGGACTGGACCTGGGCGATGCGGGCGATGCAGTCCTCGGGGTCGGGCAGGGCGTCTTCGGGCTCGGGGGCAGGTTCATAGGTGATCGACAGGTCGAAATCCTGCCCTTCGCCCAGTTTCTCGGACAGAAGGCCGGCGATCTGGGCCCGTGTGGTCTCATCGTGGCTCATACCGGAAATCGCCACCGTATCTGGCGTTACTGTAAGAACGCCATTGTTCAGCCAGGACAGGGCTTCAAGTCCGGCCAGGACCCGTACGGGCCAGGATTGGGGCAGGCCGTCGACGACGCGGGCGGCGGCATGAACCACGTCGGATCCGAACGCAGCGCGGGCATAGCTGTCGATCATCTCGCGTTGCAGTTCGTCACCAAGGCGCCCGCGCAGCTGCACCAAGCCTTCCGGGCTGCGCGTCGCGGTGAATTCGACCGGGCCGTCCTGCTTGTCGGTTTCGGGTTTCTGCAGCACTGCATGCAGGGCGAAAACCTCGGGCAGGGCGTTTTCCAATTCGCCCACGACCCTCTCGAACAAGGCCGGATCGGTGCTGGGTTCGGCGATCAACGAGATGTCGGCATCCGACAGCGTCACCGAGCCGCGCCCGATTTCGGCCAGCGCCTTGATGCTCAGCGCGGCGGCGGTGGCCCAACGGGGTGAAGGCACGCCCAGCCCGATCGTACAGGAATAGGGCCCGGTCAGCCCGGCCTGTTGCGCGGCGGCGATGATGGCATCGCGGGCCTGTTCATCCTGCGCCGAACAGGCATCGAACCGCCCGCCCTCGTCCGTGACCAGATAGCGCAGGGTAAACGGCGTGATTACCGGACGCGGCGCCGAGATCGCCAGCCCGATGCGCAGGCCGGGCGGCGCGGCGCGGGTCAGTTCCTGTTCCAGCGTTTCCTTTTCTTTCCGGCTGTTGGCAATGGCCGTGATCTTGACCAGTTCGGGGCTGGCCGAGATCTTGGCCCGCGGGAGCCTCGACAGGGCCAGCACGGCATAGTCGATGGCGGCATCCCAGCCTTTGGGTTTGGGGTAGTCGGCGGTTTCCATCAGGTCCGACACCGAAACGCTTGTGTCCAGCCTTTGCAGCCGCTGCACCAATGCGTTTCGGTCGACGCTGGCCGGGATCAGGCCGATCACCGAAATGCCGCTGTCATTGCGCAGGATTTCGGCCGAGAAGCGCGGCGGCGCGAGGTCGGCGGTGGGCGCCACGTCCATCTCGTCGATGACGCGCGAAGTATCCACCTCGGATCCTGCGGCGGTCAATGCGGCAAAGCGGGTGGCCTCGTCGGGCGCCGTGCCGGTCAGAACGACGCGCAGCCCGTCGGCCTCGACCTCAGCCCATTCGTGACCTTGCAGGCTCAGCGCCCTGCGTACGGCCAATTCCGAGTCTTCCTCGACCCGGGTCACGGCGAAACTGGCGGCCAGCAAGCAGAGGGCGGCCGACAGGGCAAAGACCACGGCTGATGTCAGGAAGTAGGGCAGGCGCATGGACGGGCTTCGATCTTCTCGGGCGATTGAGGTCGGGTTTTACAGGCTGCGGTACAGCGGTGCAATCACAGCAGCAATGCGACGCAAAGGAAGATGAGCGGAATCAGGCCGGTATCCCGGTTGGCGCGAAACAGTTGCAACAGTTTCGCGTTGTCTTCGATGTCCAGCCCGCGCAGTTGCCACGCCATGTGCCACCCCATCGCCCACGGCCCGCCGATGGCCACGACCAGTGCCAGGAAACTGGCATCGGGCAGGGCGGCCTCGACGATGGCCAGCCCCATCAGCGCCACGGTCGCCACAAGGAAATACTTCAGCCATTTCGCGGTGTCGGTCCCGAACAGGCGCGCGGTGGACTTGATGCCGATCAGCTCGTCATCCTCGGCGTCCTGGTGGGCATAGATCGTGTCGTAGAACAGCGTCCAGGCGATGCCGGACAGGTACAGCAGGATCGCGGGCCATTCGACCGTACCGCGATGCGCCGCCCAGGCCAGCAGGGCGCCCCAGTTGAAGGCCAGCCCCAGAAATACCTGCGGCCACCACGTGAAGCGCTTGGCATAAGGATAGATCGTCACCGGCAGCAGCGACAGGACGCCCATCGCGATGGCCGCCTGGTTGAAGGTCAGCAGGATCGCGAGCGCCAGAAGGCACTGGATGCCCATCCAGATCACGGCCTGCCGCACGCTGACCTGACCCGAGGGGATGGGCCGCGAGCGCGTGCGGGCGACCTGTGCGTCGAACTTGCGGTCGGTGATGTCGTTCCAGGTGCAACCCGCGCCACGCATCAGAAAGGCCCCGGCCGCGCACCCCGCGGCAATCCACAGGTCGCCCCACCGCGGCTGACCGTCATGCAGGATCGCCAGCGCCAGGCCCCACCAGCACGGTATCAGCAGCAGCCACGTCCCGATCGGCCGGTCCGCGCGCGACAGCCGCAGATAGGGGCGGGCGAAGGACGGGGCGCGGGTATCGACCCAGTTGCCAGTAACAGCGTCGGCGACCTGACCGTCTGGTGTTGGGGCATTGCCTTGCATATGTAGGGTCTCATGAGTGCGAAGATCAGGCTGTATGTAGATCACCCTTTGGGTGCGGGGCAATCGGTTCCTTTGACGCGCGAGCAGGCCCATTACCTGTTCGGCGTGATGCGTCTGGCCGTGGGTGGGCAGGTGGCCCTGTTCAACGGCCGCGATGGCGAGTGGCTGGCGCAGGTGGCCGAGGCGGGCAAACGCGGCGGTACTCTGCGCTGTCTTGAACAGACCCGACCACTGAAACTGCCGCCGGACCTGTGGCTGCTGTTTGCTCCGATCAAGAAGGCGCGCACCGATTTCATCGTCGAAAAGGCGGCCGAGATGGGGGCCGCGAAGATCATGCCGGTCCAGACCGCCTTCACCAATTCCGAACGCATCCGCCAGGACCGTCTGCAGGCCCACGCGGTCGAGGCGGCCGAGCAATGCGGCGGCACCTTCGTGCCCGAGGTCTGCGACCTACAGCGGCTGGACAAGCTTTTGGACAACTGGCCCGACGGCCGCCAGCTGATGTTCTGCGACGAGGCCGAGGCCGGGTCGGCCCTGCGCCTGGCCGCGCAGGACAAGGGTCGGCCCTGGGCCATCCTGATCGGCCCCGAGGGCGGGTTTTCCGATGCCGAGCGCCAGCGGCTGAAGGATCTGCCGTTCACGCATGTGGTCAGCCTGGGGCCGCGAATCCTGCGGGCCGATACGGCGGCGGTGGCCGCGATGACCCTTTGGCAGCAGTCGCTGGGGGATTGGTCCTGATGCGGCGCCCGGCGCGGCTACGCGAACCCGCTGACGTCCGAAGGGCCGTGTTGTTTTTGGCTTCAAAAGCCGCCGCGCGTGCTTATGTTGCGATTGGGTTTGCCCCTGCCGGGACCTTTTCACTGGTCCTGTTCAGCGATCAGATGGAGGCCGCGTCATGAGTTTCATCCGACCCGAAGCCAAACTGGCCCTGTGGCGCTGGCGCGAGGTGCTGGCCGCCGGGTTCGTTCTGATCCTTGGCCTCAGCTGGATCGGCGGTCCGGGCGGGTTGCTGGGCTGGTTGGGCTGGGTGCTTGTGGTGGTCTCGGTCGCGCTGGCCGTGATCGGCATACAGCGCGCGCGGTTCCGGCTGGGCGCGGGCGGGCCTGGCGTGGTGTCTGTGGATGAAGGGCAGATTGCCTATCTGGGGCCGTTGGACGGCGGCATCGTCGCCACCCGCGAAATCGAGAGCCTGACGCTGGACCCCACCGCCAGCCCCGCGCATTGGGTGCTGCAGCAGCCCGGCCAGCCGCCGCTTCACATTCCCGTGAATGCCGAGGGGGCCGAGGCGCTGTTCGACGTGTTCTCGGCCCTGCCGGGGCTGCGGACCGAGCGGATGCTGTCGGAACTGAGGGCCGGGGCGTCGCATCCGGTGGTGATCTGGGAACGCCACCCCTCGCGTCCGGCACACATCCGATTGAACTGAGGATGCATTGACACCGGGGGAGATTGCGACCACCACTGACCCCCACGACTCGACACATCAGGATCGGAGCACGGTTCATGTCCATCCCTCAGTCCGGCGGCGGGCCGATCGAACGCCACGAACAACTGGCCGAATACCTGGCCGATGGCTGCAAACCCAAAAGCGAATGGCGCATCGGGACCGAGCACGAGAAATTCGGCTATTGTAAGGACACGCTGAAGCCGCTGCCCTATGAGGGCGAACGTTCGATCCTGGCGGTGTTGGAGGGGCTGCGCGATGGGCATGGCTGGGCCCCGGTGGAAGAGGCGGGCAAGCTGATCGGGCTGGAAAAGGACGGGGCCAATGTCTCGCTGGAACCGGGCGGGCAGCTGGAACTGTCGGGCGCGCCACTTGAGACCATCCACGAGACCTGCGACGAGGTGAACGCGCATCTGCGTGACGTGAAGGACATCGCCGACAAGATCGGCGTGGGCTTCATCGGGCTGGGCGCCGCACCGATCTGGAAGCACGAGGACATGCCGCTGATGCCCAAGGGCCGGTATGTCCTGATGAACGACTACATGGAAAAGGTCGGCGACATGGGCCGCGCCATGATGCGCCGGACCTGCACGGTTCAGGTCAACATCGATTTCGGCTCCGAGGCGGACATGGTGCAGAAGCTGCGCGTGGCGCTGGCTCTGCAGCCGGTGGCGACCGCGCTGTTTGCCAACTCGCCCTTCTTCGAGGGCAAGCCCAATGGCCACAAAAGCTGGCGCAGCTATATCTGGCGGCATTTGGATGACGCGCGCACCGGCATGCTGCCCTTCGTGTTCGAGGACGGCTTCGGGTTCGAGCGCTACGTGGAATATGCCTTGGATGTGCCGATGTATTTCGTCTATCGCGACGGCAAGTATATCGACGCGCTGGGCCTGTCGTTCCGCGATTTCCTGCAGGGCAAGCTGCCAGCGCTGCCGGGCGAGACGCCGACGCTTTCGGATTGGGCCGACCACCTGACCACCGCCTTCCCCGAGGCGCGGATCAAGAAATTCATGGAAATGCGCGGGGCTGACGGTGGTCCGTGGCGCCGCCTGTGCGCGCTGCCCGCCTTCTGGGTGGGGCTGACCTATGACCAGTCCGCGCTGGATGCCGCATGGGATCTGGTCAAGGGCTGGGACGCCGAAACCCGCGAGGGGCTGCGCGTGGCCGCGGCCCGGGACGGGCTGCAGGCGCAGGTCGGCGGCATCAACATGCACGTTCTGGCGCGCGAGGTGTTGGCCATTGCCGAGTCCGGCCTGAAGGCGCGGGCGCGGCCGGGTGCGGGTGGGCTTGTCCCGGACGAGACGCATTTCCTGAACGCGCTGAAGGAAAGCATCCAGTCCGGCAAAGTACCGGCCGACGAACTGCTCGAGCATTACCACGGCGACTGGCAGGGCGATCTGACGCGGATCTACCCCGAATACAGCTACTGACCGCGACCTGTTGCAATTAGGGGCCTGTTAGCCACTTTCCCGCATCGCGCCTTGTTCGGCGGCGGCGTTTGCGCGATATATTCGGGTCAGGTTTTCCGAGCGTGGTACTGACATGGCGCGTATCAGTGAGCTGCACTATTCCAATGCCTATGCCGCGAGTTCGGGCGTGTCCGAGTTCCTGGAGGTGTCACTTCGCCCGGACGAAGACCCGGCGGATTTCACCGTGTCCTTCTATCAGGCCAACGGGCAGGTCGGGATCGAAATTCCGCTGGACGATCCGGCCATTCAAGTCACCGTGGACCCGGACAACAACGAGATCGTCTATGTCATCTCGGCCGATGATTTCCCGATCCTCTTGACCGACCCGAATGGTGGCGGCCCCAACAATTACGAAGCCTATGCGCTGACCAACACCGCCACGGGTGAGGTGATCGATTTCTACGACATCGGTGGCGGCACGCAGAACATCGTCGCGGTCGATGGGCTGGCGGCCGGGGAAACCTCGGTCAACCTGCCGGTGCTGGTCGGGCCGAACCAGACCACGACGACCCTGCAGTTCAACCAGCCCGATCCTGACACGCTGACATATGGCCCCTTATCGCCCGGGGATACCGGGGCCGCCTGTTTCACGGCAGGAACCTTGGTGGATACCCCCGAGGGGCCCCGCCGGATCGAGACGCTGCAGCCCGGCGACACGGTCCTGACCGTCGATGACGGCCCCTGCCGGGTGCGTTGGATCGGTGGCCGCACGGTGCGCGGCGTGGGCCGGTTCGCGCCGGTGCGCATCCGCGCGGGTGTTCTGGGCGCCAAGACAGACATTCTGGTCTCGCCCCAGCACCGCATTCTGGTCGGCGGCTGGCAAGCCCAGCTTCTGTTCGGCGAGGATGAGGTTCTGGTTCCGGCCAAGTCGCTGGTCAACGGCGATACCGTCACCGTGCAGCCCTGCGACATCGTCCGCTATGTCCACCTGTTCTTCGACCGGCACCAGCTGGTGACCACTTCGGGCCTTGTGTCCGAGAGCTTCTTTCCGGGGCAGGAGGCGCTCTCAGGGCTGGAACAGGAGGCCGCAAGCGAACTGTTTGCGCTGTTCCCCGAACTTCGGACCCATCCGCAGGGCTATGGCCCCACGATCCGCCCGGTCCGGTGTGATCGACAGGCAGCGGTTCTGCGCGCGACCTGATCGCGCGGCCCGGCCCTCTTGCTTTCGCGCGCCGCTGTGATAGCAGGACAGCAACAGAATTCAGGGGACCGTCATGGACGATCTTAAGGCAAAATACCTGGGTCAGATCGCTGACGCAGGCGACGAAAGCACGCTGGAAGCGATCCGCGTGGCCGCGGTGGGCAAAAAGGGCGAAGTGGCGCTGAAGATGCGCGAACTGGGCAAGATGACGCCCGAGGAACGCCAGGTCGCCGGACCCGCGCTGAACGCGCTGAAGGACGAGATCAATTCGGCGCTGGCCGCCAAGAAGGCCGCATTGGCCGATGCCGCGCTGGATGAACGTCTGCGGACCGAATGGCTGGACGTGACCCTGCCCGCGCGCCCGCGCCGCCAGGGCTCGATCCACCCGGTCAGCCAGGCCACCGAAGAACTGACCGCGATCTTTGCCGAGCTGGGCTTTTCCGTCGCCGAAGGCCCCCGGATCGAGACCGACTGGTACAATTTCGACGCGCTGAACATCCCCGGCCATCACCCGGCGCGGGCCGAGATGGATACGTTCTACATGCACCGCGCGCCGGGCGACAATCGCCCGCCGCATGTGCTGCGCACCCATACCTCGCCGGTGCAAATCCGCTCGATGGAGAAGCAGGGCGCGCCGATCCGCGTGATCTGCCCGGGCGGCGTCTATCGCGCCGACTATGACCAGACCCACACGCCGATGTTCCATCAGGTCGAAGGGCTGGCCATCGACAAGGGCATCTCGATGGCGAACCTGAAATGGGTTCTGGAAGAATTCGTCAAGGCGTTCTTCGAGGTCGACGACGTCGAACTGCGCTTCCGTGCCTCGCACTTCCCCTTCACGGAACCCTCGGCCGAGGTCGATATCCGCTGTTCGTGGGACAACGGCCAGCTGAAGATCGGCGAGGGCGACGACTGGATGGAGATCCTGGGCAGCGGCATGGTCCACCCCAAGGTGATCGCCGCCGGCGGGATCGATCCCGAGGTCTATCAGGGCTTTGCCTTCGGCATCGGCATCGACCGTCTGGCGATGCTGAAATACGGCATCCCGGATTTGCGGGCGTTCTTTGACTCCGACCTGCGCTGGCTGCGGCACTATGGGTTCGCGGCGCTGGATATGCCGAACCTGCATGGTGGTTTGAGTAGGTGAGTGGTTCGATCGAACTACAACTTCTCGAATTCATTGACGAATGGAACTCGTCACCCGATAGCCCGCCGGGAGGCGCTTGCATTTTGGTGCCGGACATCCTCTCAGAATTGCAGTGGCCGGACGAATTTGATCGCTCAGACCCAGCACGTTTTGGGCGAAAGGTTCAGATTGAAATGCAGGCTTTGAAAGAAAAGGGATATATCACCTCTGAGCTTCTGTTGAGTGGAGCTTGGACGAGCGTTCGATTGACCAGCGCAGGACACAAATACCTTCAAAGCCTTCGCTCTACGTTGGAGGTCAACCAGAAACCACAGAAAAATGAGAGTTTTTCCTTTCTGGGGATCTTGGGGGCTTTTTGTAGTAAGTATCTCCTCCCGGTCGCCGTGGGGGTCACTATAGCTTTGGTGTTGTTTAGTCTGGGGATTGGCAAGTGACACGCGAGTTGAATACGGCGCGGAGCAAAGGCCGATAGGCCGCCGCGCCATCGCCAGACCGCCCGCACGGGCTGGCGATTTTTCTCCGCCAGCACACCGTTTGAACGTCACGCGGACTTGGCCAGCATAAACTGCCCACCACAGCCCGAGGATCGCCACCCCGCGGTCTGGCGATGGCGCGGCTTGGCGCAAAGCGCACAGGTTGGCCCATCCACCCCGCCCAAGGCTTGCACCTTGGCCCATTCTTTGCCATTGCCTGTGCCGACTGGATGTTTGCCAAAAAAGGCCGCGTGCAATGAAATTCACCCTCTCCTGGCTGAAAGACCACCTGGACACCGACGCCTCGGTTGACGAAATCGCCGAGGCGCTGACCGATCTCGGGCTCGAGGTCGAAGAGGTCATCAACCCGGCCGACAAGCTCAAGGATTTTACCCTCGGCTATGTGAAACATGCCGAGAAACACCCCGACGCCGACAAGCTGCGCGTCTGCAAGGTGGACACCGACGAGGGCGAGTTGCAGATCATCTGCGGTGCGCCCAACGCGCGCGAGGGCATCACCGTCGTGGTCTGCAAGCCAGGCACCTACATCCCCGGCCTCGACACCACCATCAGCGTCGGCAAGATCCGCGGCGTCGAAAGCTTTGGCATGATGGCGTCCGAGCGCGAGCTGGAACTGTCGGACGAGCACGACGGCATCATCGAGCTGCCCTCGGGCGAGGTGGGCCAGCGGTTCGTCGACTGGCTGGCCGAGAACGACCCCGCCAAGATCGACCCGGTGATCGAGATCGCCATCACCCCCAACCGCCCCGATGCGCTGGGCGTTGCGGGCATCGCGCGCGATCTGGCGGCGCGGGGTCTGGGCAAGTTGAAGCAGCGCGACTATGCCCCGGTGCCGGGGGATTTCGAAAGCCCGATCAAGGTGACGATCGACGACGACACGCTGGATGGCTGCCCGCATTTCACCGGTCGCCTGATCCGCGGCGTCAAGAACGGCCCCAGCCCGCAATGGCTGCAGGATCAACTGAAGGCGATCGGCCTGCGTCCGATCTCGGCCTTGGTGGACATCACCAACTACATGACCTTCGACAGCAACCGCCCGCTGCACGTCTTTGACGCCGACAAGGTCAAGGGCAACCTGCGGGTGCACCGCGCCAAGGGCGGTGAGAAGCTGGTGGCGCTGGATGAAAAGGAATACACGCTGCAGCCCGGCATGATGGTGATTTCCGACGACAACGGCCCGGAATCCATCGCTGGCATCATGGGCGGGCAAGAGACCGGCTGTACCGAAGACACGGTGAACGTGTTCCTGGAAAGCGCCTTTTGGGATCATGTCCAGATCGCGCTGGCGGGGCGCGCGCTCAAGATCAACTCGGACGCGCGGTACCGGTTCGAACGCGGGGTCGATCCGGCATACACGCTGGAAGGGTTGGAGCACGCGACCCAGATGATCCTGGATATCTGCGGCGGCGAGGTTTCGAAGGTGGTCGAAGCCGGCAAGGCGCCGGACCATTCGCGCGCCTATCGGCTGGATGCGGCGCGGGTGCAGTCGCTGGTGGGCATGGACATCCCCGAAAGCGAGCAGCGCCAGACCCTGACGCGGCTGGGCTTCCGGCTGGAAGGCGATATGGCCCATGTGCCCAGTTGGCGCCCCGACATCCAAGGCGAGGCCGATCTGGTCGAGGAGGTTGCCCGCATCGCTTCGCTGACCAAGCTGCAGGGCAAGCCGCTGCCGCGCGTCACGGACGGTATTCCCAAGCCGGTCATGACTCCGGCCCAGCGGCGTCAGTCGATGGCGCGGCGCACCTGCGCGGCGCTGGGGTACAATGAATGCGTCAGCTATACCTTCATCGATCGGGCCTCGGCCGCGCTGTTCGGCGGCGGCGATGACGCGACAATGCTGGAAAACCCGATCTCGTCCGAAATGAGCCACATGCGCCCGGACCTGCTGCCCGGCCTGCTGCAGGCCGCGGCCCGCAACCAGGCGCGCGGCTTTGCCGATTTGGCCTTGTTCGAGGTCGGCCCCGTCTTTTTCGGCGGTGAACCCGGCGAGGAACGCACCCAGATCGCGGGCCTTCTGGTCGGACGGACCGGACCCAAGGATGTGCATGGCACCACCCGCGCGGTCGACGTGTTCGACGCCAAAGCCGATGCCGAGGCTGTGCTGGCCGCCATCGGTGCCCCGGCCAAGGTGCAGATCCTGCGCGATGGCGATGCCTGGTGGCATCCGGGCCGTCACGGCAAGATCTGCCTGGGCCCCAAAAAGGTGCTGGGCGTGTTCGGGGAACTTCATCCATGCGTGCTGCAGCAGTTGGATATCAAGGGTCCGGCCGTGGCCTTCACCATCTGGCCGGACGAGGTGCCGCTGCCGCGCAAATCCGGCACCACCCGCTCGGCGCTGGAACTGCGCGACCTGCAGGCGGTCGAGCGTGACTTTGCCTTTGTCGTCGATGCCGATGTCGAGGCGCTGACGCTTGTGAATGCCGCTGCCGGAGCCGACAAGGCGCTGATCGAAGAGGTGCGCGTGTTCGATGAGTTCATCGGCGGCAGCCTAGGTGAGGGCAAGAAATCTCTGGCCATCACCGTGCGTCTGCAGCCGACGGAAAAGACTCTGAAGGAAAAAGACATCGAGGCGGTGGCGGAAAAGATCATCGCCAAGGTCACCAAGGCCACCGGCGGCGTTCTGCGCGGCTGAGGTGGCGTGAACCCGAAGTGACACGCGCGCCCGTGGCGCGCGTGTTTCATTTTGCGAAGAACTCCGCCAGCAGGTCAAAGACCAGCCGGATGCGGCGGCTGGTATGCAGTTCGCGATGGGTGGTCAGCCAGATCGGGAACCGCAGCGGCTCCATGTCGGGAAGCACACGCTCCATACCCGGCGTGGCATTGCCCACCGGCTCGGACATGGGCGCGATGCCAAAGCCCTGCCGGGCAAACTCCCACGCGACGATGCCGTTCTGCGACCCCAGCCGGAAGTTTTCTTCCGTGAGGTGCAGGCCGATCGGTTCGAAATAGGCGATCATCTGGGCTGTGTCGCCGAAACTGATGAACTCGTGCCGGGACAAGTCTGACAGTGATTTGGGACGTCCAGCGCGGTTCAGGTAGGCGGAGGCGGCATAGAAATGCCCGTCAGCCTCTTGCACCAGTTTTGCGATCAGGTCTGGCTGGTCGGGGCGGACATGGCGGATGGCGATATCCGCCTCGCGCCGCATCAGATCGCGGATGTCGTTCGCGGCGATCACGTCGATCCGCAGTTTCGGAGCCTGCGCGCGGATCTTGCGCAGCAGATCCGGCAAGATATAGGCCGACATCACGTCGCTTGCGGTGATCCGCACCTGCCCCTCGATCGACTGCGCCTGACCGGACGCCGCCAGCGCAATGCGATCTGCAGCTGCGCCCATGGTCCGTGTGTGCTCCAACAGCTCGATCCCGGCGGTGGTGATTTGAAGTGACCGGCCGACCCGCTCGAACAGCATCACGCCCAGGTCGGATTCAAGCGCGGCGATCTGGCGGCTGAGGGTCGGTTGTGTCTGGTCCAATCGTCGTGCCGCCGCCGAAAGCGAGCCGGTCTCGGCCGTGGCCAGAAAGGCGCGGATATGGTTCCAGTCGAATTTGCGCGGATCATCCATGCATGAATGTATAAAGATTCTGCGAATTTCGGCAATTCACCTTTGAAACGCGTATCACTACCTTGCGCTCAAAGGAGAGCCGACATGACCGCCACAGCCAAATTCTGGGATGGTATCGCCGAGAAATACGCGAAATCCCCGATCCGGGACATGGAGTCCTACGAGCACACGTTGCAACGCACGGTGTCCTATTTGAAGCCGACCGATCAGGTGCTGGAACTGGGCTGCGGAACGGGGCGCACCGCGCTTCGGCTGTCCCGCCATGCGGCTACGATCACGGCGAGCGATGTCTCTCCAGGCATGTTGGCCGTGGGTCAGAGGCTGGCCCAAGAGGAGCAGATCGAAAACGTCGTCTTTGTCGAGGCAGACGCGAACCGCCCCCCGAATGGGACTTTTGATGTGGTAATGGCGTTCAATCTTCTACACCTGATCCGGGATCTCGACGCGACGCTGGCCGGGGTTCATGAGGTGTTGAAACCCGGCGGCCTGTTCATTTCAAAAACGCCGTGTCTAGCCCAAGGTGGTTTGGGGTTCAAGTTCGGCTTGCTGAAGCTGCTGCTGCCGGTCATGCAGCTTTTGGGCAAGGCGCCATTCGTCAGCCAGTTCGACATCAAGACGCTGGAAACGACCATTGAAAGGGCCGGGTTCGAGATCATCGAAAGCGGGAATTTCCCGGCGAAACCGCCCTCGCGCTATCTGGTGGCCCGCAAGCTGTGAAGCCAGTGCCGCATCGGCAGGCAACTTCCGCATTGGGCTTTGCGGGATTGGGCAGTAAACAGGGCCAGAAGCAAAATGAGGAGGCTGCAATGGGATTGAATGTCTACCTGTCGGGCGAGATCCACACGGATTGGCGCGAACAGATCATCGAAGGCGCGCAAGGGCTGGACGTCACGTTCAACAGCCCAGTGACCGATCATGCGGCCAGCGACGATTGCGGAGTCGCCATTCTGGGGGCCGAGCCGAACAAGTACTGGCACGACCACAAAGGCGCGATGGTCAACGCGATCCGAACCCGCAAGGGGATCGCCGATGCCGATGTCGTCGTGGTGCGGTTCGGGGACAAGTACAAACAGTGGAACGCGGCTTTTGATGCGGGCTATGCTGCCGCCTTGGGCAAGTCGATCATCGTGCTGCACGGCCCCGAACATCAGCATGCGCTGAAAGAGGTCGATGCTGCCGCGTTGGCGGTGGCCGAAGAGCCGCGCCAGGTGGTCGAGATCCTGCGATATGTTCTGACCGGGAAGCTGCCCGGTTGACCGGAACAGAGGCTGCAGCCCGACACGTGTTCGGTATATTTACAGGCTGGCCGCGGCGACAGTCGGCCGGCCGGGCTGCATCTCGGTCCGGAGGATTTTTTGGTTCTGCAATTCGGCCGTGCGCCCCAGGCATGAACGATGCCCAAAAGATGCATTTTGGGGAAAAGTTTGTGCTGTTTCCCATGAAATACTGCACAAGGTTCGTGGAAAAGAGATATCGAATGATGCGTATATGCGCGAATTGAAACGCACGGGGACGAAATGCTCGAGGAATTCAAATCATTTGTTGCCAAGGGCAATGTCATGGATATGGCTGTCGGTATCATCATCGGGGCAGCCTTTACCGCAATCGTCACTTCGCTGGTCGGCGATCTGATCAACCCGCTCATCGGGCTGTTCACGGGTGGCGTCGACTTTACCAACAACTATGCCGTTCTGGCCGGCGATGTTCCGGAAGGTGCCAGCCTCGAGGCTGCGAGGGAAACCGGCGCTTCGATTTTTGCCTATGGGGCGTTCATCATGGCGGTCATCAACTTTTTGATCATCGCCTGGGTGGTCTTCCTTCTGGTCAAGATGGTGAACCGGGTGAAGGATGCCGCTGCGAAACAAGAAGAGTCAGCGGAAGAGGCGCCGGCAGGACCCAGCGAGTTGGATATTCTCATGGAGATCCGCGACGCTTTGAAAACATAAGTGCGCTTTCGGCAACCCGTTCGGGGTTGCCGTTCCGAAACAGACGGGAGGGGACAGATGGATCAAGCAATGGATATGGCGGGCCAGGCGTGGCCGTTGGTGATCAGCGCGGGCAAGGCGCTGATCGTTCTGGTTTTAGGGTGGATCGCTGCGGGGTCGATTTCGGGCGTTGTCCGAAATCGTATCAACCGGACCCCGCAGATAGACCCGACCCTTGGGAATTTCGCCGCCAGTACGGTCAAATGGGTGATCTTGGCCATTGTCCTGGTTGCCGTCCTTGGCATCTTCGGCATTCAGGCAACCAGCATCGTGGCCATTCTGGGCGCCGCCTCGCTGGCGATCGGTCTTGCGCTGCAAGGTACGCTCAGCGATCTTGCCGCCGGTGTGATGCTGGTCGTGTTCCGGCCTTACAAGCTGGGTCAGTTTGTCGATATCGGCGGGACGGCGGGAACGGTGAAAGACCTGAACCTGTTCACCACCGAACTGGTGACGCCGGACAACGTTCAGATCATCGTGCCGAACGGTCAGGCCTGGGGGTCGATCATCACCAACTACTCGGCCCATGACACGCGGCGCGTCGACCTGGTGTTCGGGATCGACTATGGCGACAGCGCCGACGAGGCGATGAAGATCATTCTGGATGTCGCAAAGGCGGATGGCCGCGTTCATGCCGACCCCGAGCCCTGGGTGCGGGTGACCAATCTGGGCGACAGCTCGGTCGATCTGACCGCGCGCCTTTGGTGTGCCGCCGCCGACTATTGGGACGTCAAGTTCGATCTGACCAAGGCGGTGAAAGAGGCGTTCGATGCCAAGGGCATCTCGATCCCCTATCCGCATTCGGTGGAGATCCACAAAGAGGGCTGAGCGCTCCCGCCCGTCAGTCGGGCATTGGAAATGCCCTGTTTCGGTTGGGCGTGGCGCCGCGCGAAACGCGCGGCGCCGTTGTTTCTGGCCGAGGCGGGATCAGCCCTTGATTACAACCGACGGGGAAACCACGTCGATCCCCAGCGCCTTGCCGACGGCGTAGTAGGTCAACTGCCCGGCATGGATGTTCAGCCCGGCCAGCAGGTGCGGGTCGTCTTGGCAGGCCTGCCGCCAGCCTTTGTCGGCCAGCGCCAGCATGAAGGGCATGGTTGCGTTACCCAGGGCGATGGTCGAGGTGCGGGCGACCGCGCCCGGCATGTTGGCCACGCAGTAGTGCATGATGCCGTCGACCTCGTAAATCGGGTCGGCATGGGTGGTGGGTTTCGATGTTTCGAAACACCCGCCCTGGTCGATGGCCACGTCCACAAGAACCGCGCCGGGCTTCATGGTCGACAGCTGAGCGCGGCTGATCAGTTTCGGCGCGGCCGCGCCCGGAATCAGCACCGCGCCGATCACCATGTCGGCATCGCGGATCAGCTCGGCCGTGGCGCCGGCGGTCGAGTACTGGTTCTTGAACTGGCCGCGGAACACATCGTCCAGATACCGCAGCCGCGGCAGCGAGCGGTCCAGAACCGTGACATCCGCGCCCATCCCGGCAGCGATGCGGGCCGCGTGGGTGCCGACCACCCCGCCGCCGATCACCACGACCTTGGCCGGCCCCACGCCGGGCACGCCGCCCATCAACACGCCGCGCCCGCCATTGGCCTTTTGCAGCGTCCACGCGCCGACCTGCGGGGCCAGGCGCCCGGCGACTTCGGACATTGGTGCCAGCAGCGGCAGCCCGCCATTGGCATCGGTCACGGTTTCATAGGCGATCGCGGTGCAGCCCGACGCCAGCAGATCCTTGGTCTGCTCGGGATCGGGGGCGAGGTGCAGATAGGTGAACAGCACCTGGCCTTCGCGCAGCATCTTGCGTTCGACCGCCTGGGGTTCCTTGACCTTGACGATCATCCCGGCGGTGGCGAAGACCTCGGCGGCGGTGTCCACGATGCGGGCACCGGCGGCGATATAGGCCTCGTCGTCAAACCCCGACCCCAGGCCGGCGCCGCGTTCGATGATGACCTCATGCCCGCGCGCGACGGCCTCCTGCGCGGCGTTCGGGGTCATGCCGACGCGGAACTCCTGCGGTTTGATTTCTTTTGGGCAACCGATTTTCATTGGGCTCTCCGTTCACAAACTGCACAAATTATGTGCAGTTTGTGGCGCAATTTTTGTGAAACTCGATGCGCATTCGAACTAAAATGCGGGACAATATTCGATAGACTTAGATAAACTTGCAAAGAAAGTGCGCCAATGAGCCTGGATGCGACCGACCGAAAGATTCTGGCTGCTCTGCAGCGCAAGGGGCGGATGTCGAATGCGGAACTGTCCGAACAGGTCAACCTGTCGCCCTCGGCCTGTCACCGTCGGGTGCAGCGGCTGGAGGCCGACGGCTATATCCGCGACTATGTCGCCCTGCTGGACGCGCGCAAGCTGGGCGTTCCGACGACCGTGTTCGTCGAAATCACCCTGCAGGGTCAGGCGGAAGAGGTTCTGGAGGCTTTCGAGAAGGCGGTGCGGCGCATCCCCGACGTGCTGGAGTGCCACCTGATGGCAGGAACCGCCGACTATGTGCTGAAGGTCGTGGCCGAAAACACCGAGGATTTCGCGCGCATCCACCGCCAGTATCTGTCTCGGTTGCCGGGCGTGGCGCAGATGCAAAGTTCGTTCGCGTTGCGAACGGTGTTCAAGACCACGGCTTTGCCGGTCTAAGCGCGGCCGGCGGCGGTTGTATCCGCCGGGCGGTCGGGCCAAGATCGGGGTCCGGCGGTAGCGGTCGCCGCGTCATGTCCCGGTTACACGGGATGGCTAAGACCCTCAGCCACGAAAGACAAGGAGCAGCCCAATGGCCGAAGAAGAACAACAAACCCCGTTGGCCGACCAGAATGAAAACGGCCGCGACGCCGACGACGACACCCCCGACTGGCTGGAGGCCGAGCTTCAGGACACGTTGGACGAGGATATCGAGATCGAGTTCAGCGAGCCGATGCTGTCGATGGAGGTGCGCAAGATCTACCGCGAGCAGCACCCCGACATGCTGGATCGCCGGGTCTATTTTCGCAACCTGCTGCGCCTTCAGGCCGAGCTGATCAAGGTACAGGACTGGGTTCAGCATACCGGCGCCAAGGTCTGCATTCTGTTCGAAGGCCGCGATGCGGCGGGCAAGGGGGGTGTGATCAAGCGAATCACCCAGCGCCTGAACCCCCGCGTCGCACGGGTCGTCGCGCTGCCGGCCCCCAGCCGGCGCGAACAGAGCCAATGGTATTTCCAGCGCTATGTGCCGCACCTGCCGGCCGCGGGCGAGATCGTGCTGTTCGACCGGTCCTGGTACAACCGCGCCGGGGTTGAGCGTGTGATGGGCTTTGCCACCGAAGACCAGGTGGAACAGTTCTTTCAGGACGTTCCCGAATTCGAGCGGATGCTGGTCCGGTCCGGCATCATCCTGCTGAAATATTGGTTCTCGATCACCGACGAGGAACAGCAGCTGCGGTTCCTGATGCGGATCCACGACCCGATGAAGCAATGGAAACTGTCGCCGATGGACCTCGAATCGCGCATCCGCTGGGAGGACTATACCAAGGCCAAGGAGGACATGCTGTTCCGTACCAACATCCCCGAGGCGCCCTGGTACATCGTCGAAGGCAACGACAAGAAGCGCGAGCGCCTGAACTGCATGGAGCACATTCTGACCAAGATCCCCTATGAGGACGTTCCGCACGAAAAGGTCACGCTGCCCGACCGCAAATACAACCCCGAATACGAGCGTCGTGTGCTGCCCGACGAGTTGTACGTGCCCAAAATCTATTGATGGACCGCCCCGATCCGGGGCGCGCCTCTCACGGGATCAAAACAGGAAATCGCCGCGTCCGAGGTCGGCCAGAAGGATGTCTTCCAATATCATCTGGTGGCCCAGACCATCGTCGATCATCACGTCGTTGCCTGACTGAACGGCGTGGTTGTTCATCAGATCGGCATAGTTGGCGATTGCGTCGCTGCCGCGCAGATCGACAAGATCGGCGGCGCCAAAATCGATGACCCGGTCGATGCCGCTGGAAAAGACGAACTGATCGGCTCCGCCACCGCCGACAAGGGTGTTAGCCCCTCCGCCGCCGACCAGCCTGTCATTGCCACTGCTTCCGACCAGCCGGTCGTCTCCGGTCGCGCCGAGCAGCAGATCATTGCCCGCGCCGCCATGCAGAAGGTCATTCCCGCCGCCACCCAGCAGGCGATCGGTGCCGGCCGCGCCGACCAGCCGGTCGTTGTCGCCGTGTCCTTTGAGCACGTCATTGCCGTCGCCGCCGTTGATCCGGTCGTCGCCGAATCCGCCCGCGATCAGGTCGTTGCCGCCACGCCCGTTCAGCGTGTCCGCCCCGTTGCGCCCAATCAGGACATCGCGCCCGGATTGCCCGATCACTATGTCGTCGCCGGCGCCGCCATCGATGCGTCCGGAATCTCCGGCTTGCAGAACCAGCCAGTCGTCGCCGTCGCTGCCCACCGTCCCCGCGGCGACGATCTGACGCTGTGGGTCCGTCGGGGCGGGCGGTGTTGGGGCGGTACCGGTATCCAGTTGGACAGGCGCCGCAGTGCGCGCAAAATTTTGCGTCACCATGACCGCGTCATAGTTGACGCCATTGTGCAGGTACTTGCCCAGTTCGATGCCGATTCCGACAACCGTGACATTGGGGTCCAGAATATTCGCCCTATGTCCGGGGCTGTTCATCAAGGCGGTATGCAGGTCCTGCACGTCGTCGCTCAGCCCGGGGGCTCCGCGCACGCTTTGCCATGCAATATTTTCGGTCGCGCGCCAACTGCCCGAAAACGAAAACCCGGCGCTGGCCATCCTGTCCCACGGGTCCGACCCGCCGGCGCCGGTGTGGCTGAACTGGTCCACCTGCAGCATCCAGCGGCTGTGGTCTTCGGCCGCGTCATTCAGGCGCAGCTCGAGTTGGACAGGAGCAAGGCCTCGACTGCTGCGTTCGGCATTGATGAGGTCCAGCATCTGCCGTTCAAGGTTGCTCGCGACTGACAAAGTTCCGTCTCCAGTGACTCGGGCCTATTCTGGCCGGACCATAGTGGCGACAATTTGACGATGGAACGCAGAAAGCCTGCTGAAATCGCCGCTGGGCAGATCACCACTCAGACATGCGCGGCAATGTGCGGCAATCTGCCTATGCGCGTTGCCCCGCTGTTGCACCGGGCATGACAAGGAATGCGGTCAGATTCGGCAATCGCAAACGACAAACCCCCGGGCAAGGCCTCGGGGGTCGTCAATAGTGTCATCCAAAGCTGGAGGAGGTTTGCTCAGAGCAGACCTTCGCGCTGGGCTTTCTTGCGTGCCAGTTTGCGGGCACGGCGGATCGCTTCAGCTTTCTCGCGCGCTTTTTTCTCGGACGGTTTCTCGAAATGCTGCCTCAGCTTCATTTCACGGAACACGCCTTCGCGCTGCAGCTTTTTCTTCAGGGCACGGAGCGCCTGATCGACATTGTTGTCGCGAACACTAACCTGCATGTGGTTGTCACCACCTTTCTAAGTTCGAGTTGCAAGGAAATTGCAGGAATTGGCCGTATAGCAAAGCGGACCTAACTTGTCTAGTACTATGCCAGACAGTTGGAGAGCCGCCATGACCGTGATCTATGAAGACGCCAAGCAGCAGTTGCTGGACGCCATCCTTACCCATGTGCCCTTTGACGGTTGGTCGGATACCAGTTTTCGCGCGGCGATTGCCGACTGTGTCCTGGACGAGGGGCTGGCGCGCGCGATCTGTCCGCGCGGTGCGGTCGATCTGGCCTTGGCCTTTCACGACCGGGGCGATGCGGCGATGCTGGAACGGCTGAAATCCGAGGATCTGAGCGATCTGAAGTTTCGCGACCGGATCGCGGCGGCGGTTCGGTTCCGCCTGCAGGCGGTTCCCGACAAAGAGGCCGTGCGCCGGGGCGTGGCCCTATTTTCCCTGCCCATGTATGCCGGTGACGGCGCCAAGGCGGTCTGGGGCACCTGTGACCTGATCTGGGATGCGCTGGGCGACACGTCCGAAGACGTGAACTGGTACACTAAACGCGCGACGCTTTCGGGGGTATATTCCTCGACCGTTCTGTTCTGGCTGGGCGATGACAGCCCCGACCATCAGCGCACATGGGAATTTCTGGACCGTCGCATCGAAAACGTGATGCAGTTCGAAAAGCTCAAGGCGCAGGTGAACAAGAACCCGCTTCTCAAGCCGTTTCTGGCCGTTCCCAACTGGCTGGCGGGCCAGGTGCGGGCTCCGATCCGGATGCGCGCCGACCTGCCGGGCATGCTGCACCCGCGCAAGTAAGCGGCTGTTCCCGCTGGGCCTTTGCCGATTTGACTGATACCAGTTGCGCAAAGGAGATTTGCCGATGACCAAGATGATGCGCGCTGTCGAGATCACCTCGCCGGGCGGCCCGGATGTTCTGCAACTGACCGAACGCCCCATACCCGACCCCGGCCATGGTCAGGTGGTTCTGAAAGTGGCCTATGCCGGCGTCAACCGCCCTGATGCGTTGCAGCGGGCCGGGGCCTACGATCCGCCGCCGGGGGCCAGCGATCTTCCGGGGCTCGAAGCGTCGGGCGAGGTGGTCGCCATCGGCGCGGGGGTCTCGGGTCTGGCCCTGGGCGACAAGGTCTGCGCGCTGCTGCCCGGTGGCGGCTATGCCGAATATGTCGCCACGCCCGCTGCGCATTGTCTGCCGGTGCCCACCGGCATGGGCTTGAAAGAGGCCGCCTGCTTGCCCGAAACCTTCTTTACCGTTTGGTCCAACGTCTTCACCCGCGGCGGGCTCAGGGCGGGCGAGCGGTTCCTGGTGCATGGCGGCTCCAGCGGTATCGGCACCACCGCGATCCAGTTGGCCAACGCGTTCGGCGCCCGGGTCTTTGCCACCGCCGGGTCTGACGAGAAATGCGCGGCCTGCGTGGCGCTGGGGGCGGAAAAGGCGATAAACTACAAGACCGAGGATTTCGTGGCCGCCCTGCGGGCCGAGGGCGGGGCCGACCTGATCCTTGACATGGTGGGCGGCGACTATATCCCCCGCAACGTCAAGGCGCTGGCCGAGGATGGGCGGCTGGTCCAGATCGCCTTTCTGCAGGGGCCGGTGGCCGAATTGAACTTTGCCCTGATGATGGTCAAGCGTCTGACCCTGACCGGCAGCACCCTGCGCCCGCAAAGCGACTTGGCCAAGGCCCGGATCGCGCAGGACCTGCGCGAGGCGGTCTGGCCGCTGCTGGAGGCGGGCAAGGTTGCGCCGGTCATGGACAGCGAGTTCGATTTGGCCGAAGCGGCGGCCGCGCATGCGCGGATGGAAAGCTCGGGCCATATCGGCAAGATCGTTTTGAAGGTTTCGGGCTGAGGGCGGCAGCCCCGCGTGCTTCAGGCGACGGCCCGGCGGTACAGGTGCCAGGTGGCGTGACCCAGAACCGGGATCACCACGATCAGCCCCATCATCAGCGGAAGCGCACCAAGCACCAGAAATGCGGCCACGATGCATCCCCAGGTCAAAATGACCCTGGGGTTGCGCCGCAGTACCCGGACCGAGGTGACGACGGCCACCGGCAGGCCGACCTTTCTGTCCAGAAGCAGGGGAAAGCTGACCACGCTGATGGCCAGCGCAACCAGCGCAAAGCCAAAGCCCACCAGGGTACCGGCCAGGATCATGGTCCAGCCCGCGCTTGTGGTGACGGCCTGCGTCAGGAACGGGCCCAGCGCCGTTGGCGCTTGTGGCCCCATCGTGTGCAAGAAGATCGCATGCGCCGCCGCCAGCCACACCAGCAGCAACATCACCAGGTAGAAGCCCAGCGCCAGGATCGCGCCCAGTGACGGCGAGCGGAACACGCCGAACGCGTCCAGCCAATGCACCTCGTGCCCCTGTTCTCGTCGGCGGCTGATTTCGTACAGGCCAAGTGCCGCCACCGGGCCGATCAGGGCAAAGCCCGCGATCAGCGGGGCCAGCAGGGGCGCCATTTCGGCCTGCATGCCAAGCCCGAACATCACCAGCCCGGCGATCGGATAGATCAGGACGATGAAGATCGCGTCGGCGCGGCCCGCCTTGAAATCCTCGTACCCGGCCTTCAGGCAGGCTCGCAGGTCCTGCAGGGTCAGCCTGCGCACCTGCGGCAGGTGCCGGGTGTCCGCGCTGCCGATACCTGTGACGTTTTCCGCGATATGCTCGGTGGTCGCACCCAGATTGCGGGCGGCCCAACTGACTGGATTGCCGATCGTTTTTGCCATCTTGATCCCTTTCCTTGGCCCATTCGCGCCGCGGAATGCATCCGGCATCGGGTTGCCCGTGGCCGGATGACCCGGCAACGCCCTATTTCAATTTACCACATTCCGGCAGTCATGCACTTCACTGTTCCGAGATCGGGTGATTGCCCTGTGGCGCAGGCATGTTAGCTTGGCAGCAGTTTTCAGGAGGTGAGCATGCAGCAATCGGCGCGTAACGTAGTCATCCATGAAACCGGCGGCCCCGAGGTTCTGAAGATCGAGGACAGGCCTCTGCGCGATCCCGGGCCGGGGGAGGTTCTGATCCGGCACCATGCCTGCGGGTTGAATTTCATCGATGTCTACCAACGTTCGGGCCTGTATCCGCTGGACCTGCCGCATGCGCTGGGCATGGAGGGCGCCGGCGTCATCGAGGCCGTGGGCGAGGGGGTGACCCATCTGCAACCCGGCCAGCGCGCGGCCTATGCCGCCATGCCGCCGGGCGCCTATTGCGAGGCGCGGGTGATGCCGGCGGCCCAAGTCTGCCCGCTGCCGGGCGGGATTTCATTCGAGACGGCGGCGGCCATGATGCTCAAGGGGTTGACGGTCGAATATCTGTTCCACCGCACCACGCCGCTCAAGCGGGGCGACACGGTCCTGTTCCACGCCGCTGCCGGGGGCGTGGGCCTGATCGCCTGTCAGTGGGCCAAGTCCGAAGGCATCAAGCTGATCGGGACCGCGGGCACCGACGACAAGTGTCGGTTGGCGATGTTCAACGGTGCGACCCATTGCATCAACTATCGCACCGAAGATTTCGAATCCCGCGTGGCCGAAATCACCGGCGGCAAAGGTGTCGATGTGGTGATGGATTCGATCGGGGCCGACACGTTCAACGGGTCGCTGAACTGCCTCAAGCCGCTGGGTATGATGATCTCGTTCGGGAATGCCTCCGGCCCGGTGCCGCTATTCGACATCGGGATTCTGGCGAAGAAAGGATCTCTGAAGATCACCCGCCCAACGCTGTTCACCCACATCGCCGACCACGCGGTTTGTCAGGCAATGGCCCGCCGGTTGTTCAACAAGGTCACCGGCGCCGAGGTCAAGATCCACATCGATCAACGGTTTGCGCTGGATGAAGTGGCCGAGGCGCATCGCGCTCTCGAGGCGCGCAAGACCACCGGCAGCACGATCCTGCTGCCATGAAAAAGGCCCGGCGTATCTGGCCGGGCCTTTCGATTTCGGGGGAGGGGTCAGAACCGGTAGGCCGCGCGGATCTGGAACGTCGTGGCGTCCACGTCCACGCCGGTCGAATTGAAATTGTCGAATTCGTGGTACAGAATTTCGCCCGCGATCGAGACGTTCGGAACGATGATCTGTTCATAGCCTGCGCCGATGAACCAGCCGTCGTCGCTGCCCAGTGTGTCGGTACCGGCCTCGGCGTACCCGGCCACGCCGTAAAGCAGGCCCTGCGGGTTAACCTTGTAGCCGGCACGGGCTTTCAGTCGCCAGACATCCTCGACCGTCGCGGCCCCCGACAGATCCACATCCGACCAGTCATAGTCGAAGCCGCCGCCGACGACCCAATCGCCCAGATCATAGTCGTAGCCCAGGATGATACCGCCGATCACGCCGTCGCCATCGACCCCGGACAGGCTGGTGCCAATATCGGCATAGCCGATCTGCGCGCCGCCGTAGAAACCGGTCCAATCGCCCGAGGATTGCGCCATCGCGGTGCTGGCAGCCAAGGTCGCAACCGTAGAAAGAAGTGCCAATTTTCCCGTCATCTTCGTTCCTTTCAGTCAAATGATGTGCCGCGGCCACAGGTCGCCGGCGATCCGTGAAATCGTATACGGCCGGTCGCCGGCCGTGGATCAATCTGGTCTGACGCTCGGGCCATATGACGCCCCCTTTTGGGGAAGAAATGTGCTGGCTTCATTGAAAATACATGGACCTGCGCACACGGCTTTCAAGCAACGCCCGGCGGCAGAGGCGAACTGCCGCCGGGGTGTCAGCGGATTATTGCTGCAGTTCGGCCGGATCCTTGTCGGCGATGGTGTCCCAGTTTGCGCTGGCTTTTTCGATAAAGCCGGGAATGTCGCCTTCCCAGCGTTGCTGGATGTCTTCCGACAGGTTCAGGTACAGCTTGTTGTCGACGATCTTCCAATAGGTCGGATCCCCGTCGAACTTGAAGCCCATCGCGGCCCCGAATGCGCAATAGCCGCCATAGGCCGGCAGATATGCCTCGGGGTTGGCCTCGAAGGCTGCCTTGTGTTCCTCGGTCGCGAAGCGGTACAGCGCGTCATTGTGCAGGGCCGTGATCTTGTAGCTGCCCTTGGTCGCCTCACCTTCGGTGAAATAGGCCACCGGGTCATAGCCCTGCATGGCCAGACCGGTCGACGAGGCGTTGATTTCGACCCCGGCCGCGAGGGCCGAGCTTGCTATTGCGACCGACAGCGCCACGCCGCCCAACAGGGATTTGATCTTGTTCATGGTTCCACCTTTCCTGATCGGGCCAGCCCGGCATGTCCACGCGCGGGTGTTCCGGCTCCGAAATTGCGTATCGTGCGCCCGGTGATCGGGTGTCACGACACCTCAGGTGGGAAAGGCGCCGATCACGTTCAAAGCAATCAAACGTGATTGGGCCGTGGACGGGCAGACGGCGCTAGGATTTGCCGATCTTGGGTTCGGTTCCGGCCTTGATGCGGGCCAGGTTTTCACGGTGCCGCCAGTAGATCAACAGCGTCAGCACCGCGCCAAGGGCAAAGGTGGCGCCGTTGGTCAGCAGGGTGATCCAGATGGTCGACAGCGCCGCCGCCGCAAGGGCACCGATGGATGAAATCCGCCAGATCGCCGCCGCCACCAGCCAGGTCAGGCAGCAAGCAACGCCGACCCGCCAGTCCAGCGCCAACCAGAGACCCAGAAAGGTGGCCACACCCTTGCCGCCCTTGAA